>JAKVCP010000028.1:15321-38142 GCA_022448925.1 Paracoccaceae bacterium | reverse complement strand
GCGGGCGGAAAGCTCGTCCAACTGGGTTCCGGATGTGGTGACCAGCACAGCGACCTACGATGGAGATAACAAGACCCGACTGACCAATGTGACAAATGTCGCAAACGTGCCTGTCGGCTCACTGGTCGAAGGCAGTGGCGTTGGGCGTGAGATCTATGTCAAATCCAAAAATGTCGCCGCGCAGGAAATCACCCTGTCCGAAGCGCTATATGATGCGGACGGCACGCAGCAGTACACCTTTACCCGCTTCAAGTACATTCTGGATTTCAGCGGGTTTGACAACCTGCAGGATTTCACCATCACGGATGTTGAATTCCAGTGCCAGGAAGAAGCAAGCGGCATCCTGATTGCACCGCAGGGAAGCATCATGCAGATCCGGGACTGCATTTTCAACCGGCCGGGTCATCGCGGCATCACCTCGCACGGTGGGGGATGCCAAGGGATGTTGATTGATCGCTGTAACTTCATCAGCGCTGAAAATGGTCTGCTGACGCAGGACCGACAGAGTGTTGCGATCACCGGCAATTCAAATGACATCAAGCTGCGCAACAACCGAGCGTCTCAGTTTAAGCACTTTGCCGTGTTGAGCGGGTCATACAACATGATCATCGGCAATCATTTCTTCCAGGGTGACAGTGCCAACAGCGGTTTGCGCTCTGCTGGGATCGTGTTGGCGCTGCGGTCGTGCCATGCCACGATTACGGGCAACTACATCGACAACTGCAGCATCGAATGGACCAACGAACGTGAACCCGATCCGGATTTTACGAGTGGTTTCGGTTTTGCAGGTCTGACAGTCAACAACAATGTCTTTCTCTGTTCACATGTGGCCGAATGGTTTTCGTTTCTGATTGTCAAACCGCATGGAACGGATCATTTTATCAACGGGTTGAACGTCTCAGGCAATGCCTTCCGGGCCGTGGGCGTGACGATCAACCGGGTTGAGAGGGTCGACACCAGCTTTGCCAACCTCGACCACGGCAAGGCCAAGAAGATCACGTTCACGGGGAACACGTTCCACAATGTTGAAAATGGCTGTTCCAACCCATTGACCGTTACACACACGCAGAACACTGCGGCTTCGTCCTGGTCTGTCCTGACGGACAGTCGTTTGGCATTCAACGGTTTCGCTCAGGAAGTCGAAGGGTTGGCGCTACGCGGAGACATCCGCAATACGTCAAATGTTCGACAGTTCGATACGCCCTACACGCTGTCCGAGCAGGGCAACAACAGCAACATCGTGCGGGTGATCTTTCCTGAAGAGGTAAGTGGTTCAGTCACTCTGTCAATTCGCGCGGACGACTGATTGCAACAGGCATGTGGCGCCCTGTCAAAAGTGGTGCCACATGCCAATTTTCAAACCGATCTCGCTGTCGTTTTTCGCCCCAATGGTTGCTCCGACTTCGAACATCCGTCCTTTCTTGAGATCAATGACGAGGGAAGGAGCAAACCGCAAAAACATGTCTTGGTTGGCAGGTTTGCCAGACTGAAGTTGCAAAATCCACTTGGTACCATTCGGCATAGAGCGCCCATAGGTGATGTCGGCTTTGAAATCGGTATTGGACGTCTCTAGCGTCATTTCGGCCACTGTATCGACCGAAATCCAACCGCTGCCGCGTTTTGCCGCAAAGCCGTATCCAAGGCTTAGTCCCGGCCTGATGACAAAGGCCCCGTCGATCCTGCCGGCGCCCAATTCAGCGCCAACCTTCAATCCTGTATTGCGATTGCGGATCGGGTATCGCGCAAAGAGGATTGTTTTGCCCGCCCCCGAGACCGATCGACCTGCGTCCAGGCCAAGGGTCACCTGGTCCGTGAGGCCATATTCCATGTAAAGTGTGTAGTATTGGGCGGGTGCCTCCAGCGGCCACTGTCCACGTGGCCAGGCAAACCGAATTGCTGTGCTGCCAAACCACGTTCCCTTGTCACGCGGCCAAGCCCCGGCAGAGACCTGCCCACCAAGCAGAAGCAAGATGAAAAAGAGGCGGACCATGACCACCCTCCCGATGAAAGGACATTGCTTTGAAGCGGTTAACACAGTGTTAATTGTGAGCCGCATCTGCACGCTGCAACGCAGAATGCTGAAGAGCGTTGTGGATATTAGGCGCGTTCCGGTCCAGAATGCTGCAACTGCATAAGGGAGTCAGGGACGACATGACGGGATCGGTGATCACAGTGGCTCAGCAAAAGGGAGGGTCAGGGAAAACCACTGTCGCGGCCAATTTGGCAATGGGGTTTCGTGCGGCGGGCAAGACAGTCGCATTGGTGGACATCGACCCACAGGGCAGTTTGGGCCGGTGGTTCATGTCGCGTCTTGAAAGTGGGATGGCGTGTGAGGGTATGGATTTCACCACGTCTTCGGCCTGGGGCATCCCATACGAGTGTCGTAAACTATCCGAAACTCATGACATCGTCCTTGTGGATACGCCCCCGAAGGCAGACAGCGACCTGCGTCCGGCGCTGCGTGTGGCGGATCTTGTTGTTGTGCCTGTGTCGATGAGCCATGTTGATATCTGGGCCACCGAAGGGGTGCTTGACCTTGCGCGACGCGAGAACAAGGCAGCGCTATTGGTCATGAACCGCGCCCGTTCGGGCACACGTTTGAATGCCAAGGTGACCGAAGCGGCCCGCGCATTGGACGCGCAACTGGCGAAGGCCTGTCTGGGCAACCGGGTGATCTATGCCGAGGCGCTGGGCGAAGGCAAAGGCGCAAACGAGGGTCCCGGGGGCCCCGCGCGCGAAGAAGTGGCCGCCCTGACAGCCGAAGTTGACGCGCTTTTGTGATCGCGTTTCAGAGCTGCCCATGAATGTCCGGTTCTCGATGCGACAATTGGGTCAGCAAGGAAGGGGAGCTGATGCCAAAAATTCCCTGTCCGAGCCGAGGGCAAACCATCATGACCACCTCTGAGATGATCCCAGGAACCTGACAGGATCTGCTGAAGGCGCTGAAGGATGCATACGGGACATTGATTTCAAGGCAACCGGGGTATCACCGCTGGTTTGCATGTCAATGATGCCCAAATCTGGATTGCAAACCAATGTCATTGGGAAAGGTGCGAGGATTTTCAATCCATTCTGCGTCTCTCAGAAATGCGCGAGCGCAACAGATATATCCATGGATTGTGTCGCTGCTTCAAGCTGGCGACGCATGATGTCGCTCTGGTGCTTTGATTTGTTATATGTCCCTGAAAATCGGGCTGACCTGCATCTGCGATCCAAGGGCTTCCTACCGCATCAGGTCTTTGCCGTCGCGATCTACATGTCCGGCAAGAACCATCAAGCTGGAACATGTAGCTCTTCTATGTCCTCTGTCCGCAACGAGGCCCGCAGTTTTGCTTAGCGTCGATGTGGAAAACCAACACCCGGGTGTGTCATTGTGGTTTCAGTCTCTGTATTCAACGGATCAATGGGTTAGACAGCGACAGGGCCGTGACAGCTGCGGCCAGCAGAAACCAAGGAACTAGAGAATGACAGAAAGCAAAGGGCCCCGTGGCGAATTGACATTGCGCACCTTGGCGATGCCGGCGGACGTAAATGTCAACGGCGATATCTTTGGTGGCTGGGTGCTGAGCCAGATGGACATTGCGGGGGGAATTGTTGGTGGAACGCGGGCCGAAGGCCGTGTCGCAACCATTGCCATCGATGCGATGAAATTCATTCGACCCGTAAAGGTCGGTGATGTGTTGTGCATTTATGCCAGCGTTGATCGTGTCGGCAATAGCTCGATGGGCATCGGGCTAGAGGCCTGGGTTCTGCGCGATCGCAAAGGCAAGCGTGAAAAGGTCACCGAGGCGACCTTTACCTTTGTCGCGATCGATCAGGACGGGCGTCCCCGACCTGTACCACCCCAACGATAGACCGCGCAGAGATCGGCCGGCTTGGTCTCGGCATTTGTGTTCCGGCTGTATGGGCTGCGCAAGGATCATCGTCACGGGGCATCAGGCATGCGCGTGTCTTTGGTCCGTGCGCTGATCGCATCGTGAACCCAGGCCAGATGATGTTGAAAGCACGTCTGAGCCGGAGCAGGGATAGCTGTCTCAGTCTGCTTGTCCGAGGGGCGACGGCCTGTGGGTCGGTCGGTGGTGCAACACCCTACCACCTCATTGAGGTAGGATCTGGCACTTTAACCGGACGGCCTGAGCACCTTTGTGGGCTGTCTTGTGTCACATGCCGCGTTGGGGGAATATGTCTGATCGATCATGCGATGACGTCGCCCGGCCCTTGGATCTCGGGGCCCACTGCGCGCGCTTTTACGTCTCGCGCGGTGGGCTTATCTTGCCTCTGTCCGGAAACAGGGACGGGTCTCAAGCTTCGGAGCGGTGATTAAGCAGCCCCGGACGTCGCGCTTTTATCGGCTGAACTTTTTGTGCTTCATGCGTTTTGGTTCCAGCGCGTCCGCGCCCAGACGCCGCTTTTTGTCCTCTTCGTAGTCTTCGAAGTTTCCTTCGAACCATTCCACGTGGGCCTCGCCTTCGAATGCAAGGATATGAGTGCAGATCCGGTCAAGGAAGAACCGGTCGTGCGAGATGACGACCGCGCAGCCGGCAAAATCAACCAGCGCATCTTCGAGCGCGCGCAGCGTTTCGACGTCCAGATCGTTGGTTGGTTCGTCCAACAAAAGCACGTTGCCGCCTTCTTTGAGCAGGCGGGCCATGTGCACACGGTTGCGCTCACCGCCAGACAAGAGCCCAACCTTTTTCTGCTGGTCGCCGCCTTTGAAATTGAAGGACGAACAATAGGCCCGGCTGTTCACCTGTGCGTCACCCAGCTGGATGATTTCGGCCCCGCCTGAAATGGCTTCCCATACGGTGTCATCCGCCTGCAGATCATCGCGCGACTGATCGACATAGCTTAGATCCACGGTGTCGCCGTAGGTGACAGAGCCTTCGTCTGGCGTTTCCTGTCCGGTCAACATCTTGAACAGTGTTGATTTACCGGCTCCGTTGGGTCCGATTACGCCCACGATTCCGCCAGGAGGCAAAGCAAAGTCGAGACCCTCGATCAGCAATTTGTCTCCCATGGCCTTCTTCAAGCCTTCGACTTCAATGACCTTGCCGCCAAGACGGGGGCCGTTGGGAATGACGATCTGGGCCCGTGTGATCTTTTCGCGCTCTGACTGGCTGGCGAGGTCCTCATAGGCCTGGATCCGGGCCTTGGATTTGGCCTGACGTGCTTTTTGACCCTGGCGCATCCACTCCAGTTCGCGCTCAAGTGTCTTCTGCTTGGCCTTATCCTCCTTGGCTTCGTGTTCCAGCCGCTTGGCCTTTTGTTCCAACCAGGCCGAATAGTTGCCTTCGTAGGGAATGCCGCGGCCGCGGTCGAGTTCGAGGATCCAGCCAGTGATGTCGTCAAGGAAATAACGGTCGTGGGTGACGATCAGGATCGTGCCCTTGTAGTCAATCAGGTGCTGTTGCAGCCACGCTATGGTTTCTGCATCCAGGTGGTTGGTGGGTTCGTCCAGAAGCAGCATGTCAGGCGCTTCGAGCAGCAGCTTGCACAGCGCAACGCGGCGTTTTTCCCCGCCTGACAGGGTTGTGACATCCGCATCGTCCGGCGGGCAGCGCAGGGCTTCCATTGCGACATCGATCTGGCTGTCGAGATCCCACAGGTTTTCACTGTCGATGGCGTCCTGAAGAGTTGTCATCTCTTCCATGAGTTCGTCGGTATAATTCTCGGCCATCTCGACAGCGATCTGGTTGAACCGATCGACTTTGGCCTTTTTTTCGGCCACGCCAAGCATCACATTTTCCCGGACCGACAAGCTGGAATCAAGCTCTGGCTCTTGTGGCAGGTACCCGACCTTGGCACCTTCGGCGGCCCAGGCTTCGCCGGAGAAATCCTTGTCATAACCCGCCATGATTTTCATCAAGGTCGATTTGCCCGCGCCGTTGACGCCGACAACGCCAATCTTCACACCCGGCAGAAAGCTAAGCCGTATATTTTCAAAGCATTTCTTTCCGCCTGGATAGGTCTTTGACACACCGTCCATGTGGTAAACATATTGATACGCGGCCATGAGAATCCCCGGATGCTTTTGTGGTTGTGTCGCTTGATAGCGAAGCCGACAGTCCGGGGCAATTGGCGATCGGCCTCGCGGTGGTGTGATTTGGTCCTGAGCGCGTTTTGAGTAGTTTGTCGTACACGTGAGAGGGGGATATTTTGAGTATTTGGAGAAAGATGAAGCGTATCGGGGTGATCTGGGCTTTGTGCGTCGCGGCCATGAGTGTGTCAGCGCAAGAGGAAATGCCCCGCGAGTTTGGCTGCATTGAGCAGTCAGATGTGCGGCCCGACCACAGGCCCTCTGAATTGGCGCGCGTCGTGCGGGCGTGCATCTCAGAGATGCAATATGCGCGGGCCATGCAGGTCTATTATACTTACTCTTCTTTCACGCTTTTCGATCAGCAACGGGTACGAGATGAAAGTGGGCATGTGGTTTTACAGGAGCTTACGCCCTGGATATTCAGCGGGTATTCGCGCGATGTCATCGACAGTCTGAAAGAGCAAGCGGACCTTTTGCGCGGGGGCGACGAGACGTTTTTGTCTGAAACCTGTGCCATGATACGCACCATCGGTTGGCCGACATATCGCCCGACATACATGATCGATCGGGCCTTGATGCCGCGCAAACATGCGGAAGATTGGACCCATGATGACTTTGATCCGGCGCGTGCCTGGGAAAAGGCTTTGACTGAGGTCAACAACTGCCCCCCGGCTTAGCTGTTTGACACCCTTCTGTTTCTCCGCAAGTCTTCCGGCAGCAAAGGACGCCGGACATGAAATATCGCCCCTCTGAACGCCGCTATGACAGCATGCTGTATCGTCGATGTGGTCAGTCAGGTTTAAAGTTGCCGGTGGTCAGCTTGGGTCTGTGGCACAACTTTGGGGACGACAGATCGCATGATTTGAAGCGGGCCATGTGCCATGCGGCTTTTGATGCCGGGATCACTCATTTCGATTTGGCCAATAATTATGGACCGCCCCACGGCAGTGCGGAAGAGGCGTTCGGGCAGATATTGCGAACTGATTTTGCCGGGCTTCGGGATGAGCTGATCATCAGCTCCAAGGCGGGATATGACATGTGGCCCGGACCCTACGGAGAATTTGGTTCGCGCAAGCATCTTATGGCATCGTGTGACCAGTCGTTGCGCCGTTTGGGGCTTGATTACGTCGATATTTTTTATTCGCACCGCTATGATCCGGACACCCCATTGGAAGAAACGATGGGCGCGCTTGCGTCACTTTGGCGGCAGGGCAAGGCGCTTTATGTGGGACTGTCTTCTTACAACGCACGGCGCACTCGCGAGGCTGTGGCTCTCCTTGATGATCTGGGCGTGCCCTGCCTGATCCATCAGCCCAGCTACAACATGCTGAATCGATGGGTGGAGGACGATGGCCTGTTGAACACCTTGGATGATTTGGGAATTGGCTCTATCGCCTTTACGCCCTTGGCGCAGGGCATGCTGACCAACAAGTACCTGCATGGCGTGCCCAGCGACAGTCGTGCGGTTCAGGGCAAATCGCTGTTTCCTGACTGGTTGAGCGAAACGGCATTGGATAAGATCAGGGGCCTTGATGCTTTGGCCCGGTCCCGCGGTCAGTCACTTGCGCAAATGGCGATTGCCTGGGTGCTGCGCCATGGGCGTGTGACGTCGGCACTGATCGGAGCCTCACGGCCTGAGCAGATCGAGGACTGCGTGGGCGCACTTGGCAATCTTGCATTCACCGAGGATGAATTGTCTGAAATTGCATCCCTCTCCGAAGGCGAAATGGTGAACCTTTGGGCCAAATCATCCGAGATCGAAGCGTGAGCGGTCTGAAAGAGATGATGGCCCGATGGGCGCAACCGGGGCGCGTTGACTGGATCGGGGTGCGTCCAGAGCGGCATGCGCAGATGCGTGAAGTGACTGCAGTGGATGTAAATGACAGCGGCTTGATTGGGGACCGTGGTCGGGCAGGACAGCGGGCCGTCACGATGATTCAGGCAGAGCATCTGCCATCCATCGGCTCCATGATGGGGCAAGCGGCGCCGGATCCCTGCTTACTGCGTCGCAATCTTGTGATCTCGGGGATCAATCTTGCTGCATTGAAGCGGCGGCGTGTTTGGATTGGGTCTGCGCTTGTCGAACTGACGGTGGTCTGCGCGCCATGCAGCCAGATGGAGGCGGCCTTGGGCCATGGGGGGCATTCCGCGATGCGCGGGCAGGGGGGGTGGTGTGCGCGGGTTGTCACGCCGGGTCGGATCGCGTTGGGGGATGCGGTCACCCCGTCAGAGTTCACGGGGCAGTGAAACCGGGTTGCGTATAGCGGAGTATTGCGCTCAATGTGGCCCAAGTGCTTCTGAACTGGACTATCGGTAATGCGACGCGAAAATGCGCGGCCTTTTCAAACTGTTGGCCTGTTGGGCGGCTCTTTTGATCCCCCCCATGCAGGGCATGTGCACATCACGCTGGAAGCCTTGCGGCGCTTTGATCTTGATCAGGTTTGGTGGTTGGTGACACCCGGCAATCCGCTGAAAGCCCGCAGCCCAGCGCCTCTTGAGCGGCGCCTTGAGGCCGCCCGATTGATCATGCAGCACCCAAGAGTAACTGTCAGTGATTTCGAGTCGCGCGTTCACACACGCTATACGGCCAAAACGCTGATGGCTTTGCAGCGTAGCTACCCCGGAACCCGTTTTGTCTGGCTTATGGGGGCCGACAATCTGGTGCAATTCCATCACTGGGAAAAATGGCGATGGATCATGCAGACAGTGCCAGTCGGTGTGTTGGCACGCCCCGGTGAGCGGATTGGAGCACGCAGGTCGGTTGCTGCCCGCATGTTTCGTCATGCGCGCATTCCCGCACGCGCCAGTCGACTGCTGGCACGCGCGGATGCGCCAGCGTGGTGTTTCGTCAACGTGCCAATGGTTGATATAAGCTCTTCGGCTTTGCGCGCGCGGGGGGTTTGGCGACCAACCGCCTGACAATTCGACAAATTCACGTCAAGTGAGGAACGCATGCTTGTCTGCGCCGCCCGAGTTGGGTTAATTCGGTAGCATGGGTGGGACGATTTCAAGACGTTTTTTTCTTGCCGGGTCTGGTGCGGCGTTCGGGTTTCCTGCGGCCGCCTCTGCGCCAAAGGTGTCTTTGCGTCCGAAAGCCCGCGGAGTGGACATCGCGAAACGCGGATTGCCATCGGTCGATGCCTTGATCGAAAAGGCCCGGCTTGGTGGCAAAGTGTCTTACTCGGTGGCCAGCGTTGCCAGCGGCTCGGTGCTTGAAGATCGAAACGCGTCCACAGGCCTGCCTCCTGCAAGTGTTGCCAAGGCGGTTACGGCAGCCTATGCGCTTGCGGTTCTGGGGCCAAACCATCGATTTCGCACCCGGGTGTTCGGAACGGGTCCTGTGACGAACGGTATCCTGAAGGGCGATCTGGTTCTGGCCGGTGGCGGAGATCCAACATTGGACACCGATGATCTGGCGGATCTGGCCGCCCGTCTGAAGGCAGGGGGCGTGCGCGAGGTGCAGGGGCAGTTTCTGGTGTGGGGCGGGGCGTTGCCCTTTGTAAGACAAATTGATCGCGGCCAGCCCGATCAGGTCAGCTACAACCCGTCGATTTCCGGTCTGAACCTGAACTTCAACCGGGTGCGGTTTGAATGGAAAAAGTCCGCCGACACCTACACCATCCTTATGGATGCCCGGACCGAGAAGTATCGCCCTGACGTTCAAATGGCCAAGATGCGCATCGCACGTCGGAAGACACCCATTTACACGTATGAACAAAAGAATGGCCGCGATCATTGGACGGTTGCTCGGGATGCGCTGGGCAAGGGTGGCGCACGCTGGCTGCCGGTCCGCAATCCCGTTCTTTACGCCGGTGAAGTCTTTCAAACCATGACCAGCGCCCATGGGATACGCTTGAAGCCGCCAAAGCAGATAAAGACCTTGCCCGGTGGAACAGTTCTGGCGGCTGTCGAGAGCGCGCAATTGCAGATCATCCTGAAGGGCATGCTAAAGCATTCGACCAACCTGACGGCTGAGGTGGTTGGACTGTGGGCCAGCAAGGTGCGCACTGGCCAGGTCGCTGGGCTCAAGGCCTCGGCCAGTGAAATGAACCGCTGGGCCAAGACAACTTTGGGGATGTCCAGAGTCGCACTGGTGGATCATTCCGGGCTGGGCGATGCATCGCGCATGACCTCGGCGGACATGACGCGGGGCCTTGTGGCTGCGCGAAAAAGTATCGATGTGCAGCCCTTGCTTAAAGATATTCCAATGCGGGACGCCAACAAAAAAATTGCGAAAAACCACCCGGTCAAGGTCATGGCAAAGACCGGTACGCTCAACTTCGTATCCGGGTTGGCTGGATACGTTAAGGCCCCCGGAAAAGAAGAGTTGGCATTCGCAGTCTTTGCTGCGGATACCAAGCGTCGATCAGGTCTGACCAAGGCCCAACGTGAAAGGCCCGATGGCGCCCGCAGTTGGAACGGGCGCGCCAAGGTCCTGCAGCAGGATCTGATCGATCGGTGGGCGGTCTTGTTCGGGGCCTAGTTCTGAATGATGATCTTCAGGTTTTTCTTGCCCACTTCCTTTGTCATGTAAAACAGGATTTCGGCATGATCGGGGTGCAATCGCACGCATCCGGCAGACGCTGGCTGCCCCAATTTTGAGATCTGGTCTGTGCCGTGGATCGCGTAGTTGCCCTTGAAAAAGATCGAAAACGGCATCGGCGCGTTGTTGTACAGGCTTGATTTGTGATAGCGCGACAGGAATTGACCTGAATAGGATCCGCGTGGCGTGCTCTTGCCGCGACGCGCGGTGGAAACCGGCCACTGGTAGAGCTCTTGTCCTTGACTGAAAACGCGCATCGTCTGGGTTGAGACCTCGACCAAGGCGATCAGGGGGGCCGCTTTGGACTGGCCCTCAACCGGAGCAGGGGACGCAGCCCCCATCACGGGCAAAAGCCACAGCATCAGCGTGCTGGCGACGGCGAACAGAAAACGTGGCATATTACACTCCTCCCAAAAGTTGATGCATTCCAACTTTCAGGGCATCTTGTCGCCGCTTGCGTCAGGGGTTGCGCTGGTTGCGCACTGTGGCAAATCGTGTCGATGCAGGGTCGAAATGCAGTCTTGATCAAATATCCTCAAAGGATACCTGCCTTGATCATCTAGTCAAATATGGATCCGGAGTGCAGTCCGGGAATCCCGACCCTGTTGCAAATTAGACGGTCATGTGTCGGGCTCTGGCTCCGCGTTCAATTGCGGCGGCGTGCAGCCGGTCGATGTTGAGTTCATAGCGGATTTCTTCCAGCAGACGCAGCTCTGCTTCACGCAGGGTGCCATCCGCGGCTGCGACATCGCAGGACATGGCATAGGCCGTTTCAAAAAGTGTCTGGGGCAGGTTGTCCCGGATCAGACCAAACAACGCGTCAAGACCGTCTTCCTGCTCGAACAGATCAAAGACCACCTGGGCCATTATGTTCATCCGGTCCAGATCGTAGTCTGCAAAGACCGGCAGCATGTTCACTTGATTCTCGATCTTGACCAGTTCTGCCGTCCGCATGTTTGCATCAGAGGCTGAAATGGCGATCATCAGGGCCACCAGGCAATCCTGAGGTGTCAGCGGGTGCGGGACGTCTTGGGTCACTGGCTTGAATTCCTTGTGCGCATGGCGATGTTTCTGTTCAGAATATTGACCCGGCGCGCCAGTCGCAATAGGCAGTGGCCGCGATCCACCGGCATGGGGCTGGTGGTCGACGATGGAGTATTTCGTGATGTCCGAGCTGCGCGATGCCGCCCTCGCTTCCAAAGCATGGCCCTTTGAAGAAGCACGCCGACTGCTCAAACGTTACGAAAAGGCCCCTCCGGAAAAGGGGTACGTTCTGTTCGAAACAGGATATGGCCCGTCGGGGTTGCCTCATATCGGCACCTTCGGTGAAGTGTTGCGCACCACGATGATCCGCCGCGCCTTCGAGGTGGTAAGCGACATTCCCACCAAATTGATATGTTTTTCTGACGACCTGGACGGGATGCGCAAGGTTCCGGGCAATGTGCCGAACCCGGACATGTTGCAGGACCACCTGCAGCGCCCCCTGACCAGCGTTCCCGATCCCTTTGGCGAATACGAAAGCTTTGGGCACCACAACAACGCTATGCTGCGCCGGTTCCTGGATACCTTTGGTTTTGAGTATGAGTTCTACTCTGCCAAAGAGTTCTATGCCTCGGGGCAATTTGATGACATTCTGCTGAAGGCTGCCGCGAACTACGACAAGCTGATGCAGATCATGCTGAAGTCGCTGCGTGAAGAACGCGCCGCCACCTATTCGATTTTCCTGCCAATTCATCCTGAAACGGGTCGCGTTCTTTATGTGCCGATGAAGCATGTGGACGGCGAAAAAGGCGAGATCACGTTTGATGATGAGGACGGGCGCGAATGGACGATCCCCGTTACAGGTGGCAATGTGAAATTGCAGTGGAAGCCCGATTTTGGGGCCCGCTGGGCCGCGCTTGGCGTCGATTTCGAGATGTATGGCAAGGAACATGCCACCAACGAGAAAATTTATGACGCGATCTGCCGCGCGCTTGGAGAACGTCCACCCAACCATTTCAGTTATGAACTGTTTCTTGATGCCGAGGGCGCCAAGATTTCGAAATCTGCTGGTAATGGCATCTCTATCGATGAGTGGCTGACCTATGCCTCGACCGAGTCGCTGTCGTATTTCATGTTTCTGAAACCCAAAACGGCCAAACGCCTGCATTTCGATGTGATTCCAAAAATGATGGACGAATACCATCAGCAGTTGCGGGCCTATGTTGATCAAGACGCCAAGGGGCGCATGGCAAACCCGGTGTTCCATATCCACGGCCACAGCGTGCCAAGCTCGGATATGGTGGTACCGTTTTCCATGTTGCTCAACCTCGCGTCGGTTTCAGGCGCCGAGGACAAGGGCCGGCTTTGGGGCTTTATTCAAAGATATGCGCCCGACGCCTCGCCCGAGGCGAACCCGCAAATGGATCAGGCCGCCGGCTTTGCGCTGCGCTACTACAATGATTTTGTTAAGCCCACCAAAGTCTTCCGCGCGCCAACAGAGCTGGAAAGGCAAGCCTTGCAGGATCTACGCGACCAACTTGCGACATGGGATGGCGGAGCCGACGCCGAAGCGCTGCAAAGCTTGGTATTTGCTTGCGGGCGTGATCGTTTCGATCCCCTGCGGGCCTGGTTCACAGCTCTATACGAGGTGCTGCTTGGGGCTTCGCAGGGGCCGCGTTTTGGTGGGTTTATCGCGCTTTATGGTGTCGACGAAACCATCACTTTGATCGACAGGGCGCTCGCGGGCGAACTTGCCCCTGCGTGATCCGCGCGCCGGACCGATGGGCCCCGTGTCGTTACGGGGCCTGCGCTGTCGGTGTGGTCCACGCAATTTGTTAGCGACAGATCCCCCGTGGCTCGACCCCGCGCCATGGCAAGCGCACAAGCGGGCGGTCGATCAGCGCATCCAGACGGTCAACTGGCATAACCTCGGCAATCATTTTTCGCAAACGCTCAGTGCGTGGCGCATCCGGATCCAGTGCCTTGCAGCAGACATATTCTTCCACGATGGTACCCTGCTGTTCGTATCCATGGTCCAGAAAGTTACTTTTTGTATTGGGATCAATGAGATACGGATCAACGCTCATCTGGTGTTCGCGGGCGGCCTTAATCGGATGATAGCCGGTCAGATCCCGGTTTTGCCACTGCCATACATGGGTTATTTCATGAGCCAGCAGCATGGCATCCAGCAAGGTCAGCCTGTCGGGAAACCCTTCGAGGAAATCATCGCGCCAGATATCTTTGCGAATGCGGATGCTGTTGAACAGGACCAAAGCGATCGGCGAGCTCGTCACCACCTCTCCTTTTGATGGTGGAAAGAGACGTTCCTGGCACGTGATCCGGGGCCGGATCGGCCGCTTGAACGTGACGGAACTGCCGGGCAATCCCCTGATGATCCGGACTTTCTGCAGATCAAGGTCGGGTCCGTGCAGCGCTTGTGTGAATGCGACCTCATTTTGACTGAGTGGACGACCACAGGCCGCAAGCAGGAAAACAAGAATAACGGCGTAGCGCATGAGACCACGCTAACGCGATTGGGTCGTAAAGTCAGCGCTCATCTAGGCCGTCATACGTCAAGCTCTTCGACAAAGCGCGCATTCTCCTGAATGTACTCGAACCGCTTTTCCGGCTTTTTACCCATCAGCCGTTCGACCAGATGCCCGGTTTCGCCGGGCTCATCTTCGTCGATCGTCACGCGGATCAGCTTGCGTGATACCGGGTCCATCGTTGTTTCTTTCAGATCCTTGGCGTCCATCTCGCCCAGTCCCTTGAAACGCTGAACGTCAATCTTGCCTTTGCCGCCCAGTCCCTTTTCCATCCATTCGTCTTTTTCGGCGTCGTTGGCAACATACAAACGGTTTGCGCCCTGCGTCAGTCGATAGAGCGGTGGACAGGCCAGATACAGATGGCCTGCATCAATCATCGGACGCATTTGGGTAAAGAAAAACGTCATCAAAAGCGAGGCAATATGCGCGCCGTCTACATCTGCGTCTGTCATGATTATGACCTTTTCATACCGCAGATCGTCCAGATTGAATTTTGTGCCAAGCCCGACCCCAAGTGCCTGGCACAGGTCGTTGATTTCGGCGTTGCTGGTCAGTTTGCTTGACGCCGCGCCAAGGACGTTCAGGATTTTTCCACGCAGCGGTAGAAGCGCTTGGGTTTTGCGGTCTCGGGCGCCCTTTCCGGACCCGCCAGCGCTGTCGCCCTCGACCAGAAAGATCTCGGTTCCGTCGCGCTGCTGTTGTGAGCAATCGACAAGTTTGCCGGGAAGGCGCAGTTTCTTGGTTGCTGATTTTCGCGCGGTTTCCTTTTCCTGACGGCGTCGCAGCCTCTCTTCGGCGCGTAGCACCAGAAAATCAAGAATGGCACCCGCAGACTTGGTGTCAGCGGCCAACCAGTTGTCAAAGTGATCACGCACCGAATTTTCGACGAGTCGCTGCGCTTCGGTTGTGGCAAGACGGTCCTTTGTCTGCCCGACAAATTCCGGCTCACGAATAAAGCAACTCACCAAGGCGCACCCGCCCGTGATTAAATCATCGCGGGTGATTTGCGCTGCTTTCTTGTTTCCGGCCAGTTCGCCATAGGACCGGATGCCTTTCAGGATGGCGGCCCAAAAACCTGCTTCATGTGTGCCGCCTTCAGGTGTTGGGACCGTGTTGCAATAGGATTGGATGAATCCGTCGCGGCTTGGGGTCCAGTTGATTGCCCATTCCACTTTGCCCGGCACGTCGAATTTCTCTTTGAAATCAACCGTGCCGGCGAATGGCCTGTCAGAATAAGTTGTGGCGTTGCCCAGCGTTTCGGTGAGGTAATCGGCCAAGCCGCCTGGAAAGCGGAAGGAGGCTTCAAGTGGGGTATCCCCGTCATTGATTGCGCTCTTCCATCGAATTTCGACACCTGAGAACAAATAGGCTTTTGACCGAACCATCTTGAACAGACGTGCCGGCTTGAAGCGATGCTTGCCAAAAATCTCGGGATCGGCGTGGAATGTCACCGTTGTGCCGCGTCGGTTTGGCGCCTGTCCAACCTCTGTCACGGGACCAAGGGGCAAACCTCGTGAGAAACGCTGTTCATGCAACGCTTTGTTTCGCGCAACTTGCACAACCATACTGTCTGACAATGCGTTCACGACAGAGGCGCCAACCCCGTGCAGGCCGCCCGAGGTCTCATAGGCTTTGCCGGAAAATTTCCCGCCCGCATGCAGGGTGCAGAGTATCACTTCGAGGGCGGATTTGCCCGGGAATTTTGGGTGCGGATCGATTGGGATCCCGCGTCCATTGTCGCGAATGGTCACAGCATGATCTTCGTGCAGTTCTATTTCAATTCGGTTCGCGTGGCCTGCGACAGCCTCGTCCATCGAATTGTCCAGAACTTCCGCCACCATGTGATGCAAGGCGCGTTCATCCGTTCCACCGATGTACATGCCGGGACGTTTTCGTACGGGTTCCAGCCCCTCCAACACTTCGATCGCGGAGGCGTCGTAGGTCCCGGGGTCCCCGGCATTCAGGAGGTCGTTGGCCATAGCAGCTGCTCATCTTCATTATGATTGGCAACAGTATGTCAGAGCGCCGGGGGCAGGGGAAGTGGTCGTTCGTGTCCGGCTTAAATCAGGGTTATATCAGTCCGGGGAACGGTGACTGCAGACGTGGGCGCTGTGAGGTCAGGCAGGTCGGCCACCACATGTACCTCAGCGCGCCCGGTTGTTGGGAAAAAGAACACACGCCGGGCCTGCCGGCCGCCGAAATCGTGGTCGATGCAGGAAATTCCTTCTTTTGACAGAAAGCGTTTTGCAAATTCCGCATTTGAAGCGCCAATATCACTTAGCCCGTCAGTCATCCTTGCTCCTCCGAATGCCTTGGCTTGAAAGAGGCATTTATTGCCGCCCGCCTTGATCAATTGATTGATCAATCGTTCCATCGCGTGAATACCATATCGATTGCTTCCACAGCCATCCTCGGTGCCGCTGGGCAACAGAAAGTGGTTCATCCCGCCAATCTTCTTTAGCGGATCAAACAAACACACGGACACGCAAGACCCCAAAATGGTGGTTATACGTTCCAACGGGTCCGCAGATATATGGCTTTCGCCCTGAAGAACACTGTGCGTTTTCCCGGGATGTCGTCGGTCAGGCATATGTATTTTGCTCATTTCCTAGTGTGTGGGTTGCAGATGCTTGAAGCAACGCGGTGGACATCTGAAGTAATGGGATATTGCGTGATACGGCACCCAATTCGCGCGCTGCGCGCGGCATCCCGTCGACTACAGAAGTGGCACTGTCTTGTGCGAAGGTTTGGGCGCCCGCCCGCCGCAGTTCCAGCATGCCCGCCGCACCGTCACGTCCCATGCCGGTCAAAATGGCAGCGACTGTGCGGCGGGCTCTTGGAACTGCTGACATGAAAAGACGGTCGATGGACGGGACGTGGGTTTCGCTGCTTGACGCTGTTAACTTGATTCGCAACGGTCCCTTGGGCGTGATTTCCGTGTGCAAGTTCAGTCCAGCCGCGATCGTGATCTGGCCACATGACAGCATCTGACCATTTTGGGCCAACTGCACCTTGGCAAGGCTGGATCTGTCAAGCAGCTCAACCAGGTTGGTGCCAAAGCCGCTGGATGTGTGCTGCACGACAATGGTTGGCGGACAATTGGCAGGAAATCTTCCTAAAACCTTGCTCAAGGCCTCTACGCCACCGGTGGATGCGCCGATCAGAATCAGGGGCTGCGTGGAATTTTGGATCGACTGCCATTTCTGTGAATTTGGTTGGGTCGGCAAGAACTGGTTTAACTGCTCCCGAATGGCAGTGGGACTGACATTGCCGTCGATCGAATGCGCAGATGGGACACCGGCCCCGCCAATATCCGAGCTAACAAAAAGCCATCGGGGCCCCTGCTTGCCGAATAATTTGTGCATGACTTTGAATTCCGCGCGACACGCAAGGCCTGCGTCGATCATGACAATGTCAGGGACCAGGCTTTCGACATCGGCAAAGATATCCGATAAGGACATCGCCGACGACAAAAGCGAAAACCCAGGTGCCATTTGGAGCGCGGTTAGAAATTTTCGCCGCAGACGGAGGTCCGGTAGCGCTAGTGTCACGCGTAGTTCACTCATGTCGGCGCGTTTAAAACAGTTCAATGGTAGAGCGCTGATGTGTCCCTTGCCGTAGCTCGCCCGCCAAACGATCCGCCATGTCGCGCAGTGGCAAATCTTGCAGCACGGGCCCGGTATCAACCATCACTGTGTCAGAGGTGGAAGTTGTAGCGTGATCAAGATAGGCAACCAACCCAGTAAGCGATTGTGAAAGGTGATCAAATTCCTGCAAGATCGTCACCTGCTCGGATGACGCAATGTTTGGGGCGGACAGCGTCAAAGTGCCTACGGCGCTTTCCAGAGCGCCGAGCTGGCGGAGTTGAATTCTGATTTCTTGTGCTGCAAGGAGAAAGATATCTGTGACGGGCACGATAGACATTTTAGGTGGTGTCCTTCAAATTTTACCAACGACGCTTTCGATGCATTGCTGAAGAGCAGCGGCCGTAAATGGCTTTTTGATCATGTTATTCAGACCGAGTGATCGAGCAGTCTGAATCATGTCCGGCGTTGGTTTCCCTGTCACCAGAATGAAACCAATTTTCTGTGTCGACGGAGATGTCCGCAACGCTTTCAACAGTTCCAAACCGTCCATTTCCGGCATGTTGTAGTCTGACAAAACAAGGTGTGCGGGCGCTGCCTGCAGGCGCGCAAGTGCCGTGCGCCCATTGTTTTCACTCTCATAATTGGCGAAGCCGATTTCATCCAAAGCCTGGGTGATGAGAGCACGGCTTGTTGCCATGTCATCTACCACCATCAGGCGCAAGCGGTTACGTAAACTCATGCCGTCACCCCATTTCGTTTTGCGCCGCCCTTTTTGAATGCGGTGACACCGATTGTCTTGAAGTGGGCACTTGTCTCTCGGTCAAGGCGTTCTGAATGGCCGATGAATAAGTAGCCACATTCCTGCAAAGCATGACGAAATCGGCACCAAAGTTCCGATTTGGTCATCGAATCGAAGTAAATGGTAACGTTTCGACAGAAAATGACATCGAACTGTGGTTTACTTGCCCAATCTTGCACCAAGTTCATTTCTTCAAAGTCAACCAGATCCTTGACCCGTTTGGATACTGACATTCGCTTCTGATCAACTTTGTACGTGTTCGCGTTGCGAATATGCGCCGGAACGACATCAAAGCTGTCCGAGGGGTATTCACCGCCCCGTGCAACCTGAAGAATTTGCGGATCGATGTCCGTCGCGCGAATGCGAATGTCCAACTGAGACACATCTGACGCGAAATCCAGCATCGACATTGCTATCGAGTAGGGCTCTTGCCCACTTGCGCATCCGGCAGACCAAATCCTGATTGTTTGTCCTTTTCGCGCGCGATCGATCAAATCGGGAAACACCTGTTGCTGAAGTGTTTCGAAATGATGCGCTTCTCGGAAAAAATGGGTGACATTGGTCGTGAGCGCGGTCAGCAGTTGTGTTCGCTCCTCGCATTTTTCGTCGGATAGCAAGGAACAGTACTCGCTGAAACTTCTAAGTCCCAGTACTCTCAGGCGCTTGGACAGGCGGGCATATACCAGCGCTTTCTTGGTTTCAGGAAGGCAGAGCCCGTAGTTTTGGTGGGCCAGCTTGGATATTTTTTGAAATTCAACGTCACTTAGGTCGTATTGCAATGCCACGGAGTGGCGAGTGCGGCTTGAAATTTGCGTCATGCAGCGGCACCCGTTTCGGTTTGCAGAAGATTGTCGAGGTTAAGGACCCGGATCATTTCATCTTCAAGCGCGATTACCCCGCCGACATAACCCTTTGTCAAATCTGATTTGATGTCTGGTGTTTCCTGAATGGCATCTGTTCCAATCGCCAGAATCTCGGAAACCGATTCCACGAGGAAACCCGAACTGTTTGACTTTCCTTGAGCAACGATAACGACGTTCCTATCGTTTTGCGCAGTTGTGCCAAGCCCCAGCCGTGCAGACAGGTCGATTATCGGAATGACTGCACCGCGCAAGTTCATGACGCCCAGGACGTCGCCCGGTGCATGGGGCAGAGCCGTAACTGGGGACCACCGCCGGATTTCGCGGATTTGTGTGATTTCAAGGCAGAAAACCTGTTCACCCGACGAAAACGTAACGCATTCGAAAGGGTGGACGGGGCTGTCACTGGATTGTGTCTGCATAAGTCTGCTCCGAAGTTTGGGAGGGGGCAAGAGGCATGGTGGTCGCGGAGACGCTCAGGCCAGTAATTTCGTCCGTGTCCAGGATCAGCGCGATGCGGCCATCTCCGAGAATGGTTGCCGAAGAGATCCCGGGCACCGGGCCATAGCTGGCCTCCAGACTTTTCACGACAACTTGCCGTTGGTCGCGGATATCGTCGATTGCCAGTGCCACGAGGCCCGTGGTTTCGTTGTTCACAATCAAGAGTACTGAAATTTCGGGGGGTACCTTGCGTTGCCTTAGACCAAGGTTGAAGGCGACATCAATGATGGGGATGTACTGCCCTCGGATCAACAGAGTTACGTCATCTGTTCCGAGTTGATGGATGTCTTCGCGCCGCGGGTGAACCGTCTCAAAGATTGCTGCGATGGGGACAACCATCGTCTCTTGCGCGACTGAAATGACAAATCCATCCATGACAGCCAAGGTCAATGGCAGATTGACCGTAAATGTTGTGCCAACACCCGGGATGGACGAAATTGATATGCGTCCTCCCAAGGCTGAAACGGCGTTTCTGACGACGTCCATGCCTACGCCGCGGCCAGACAAGTTGGAAACAGTATTCGCTGTTGAGAAACCTGGCAGAAACAGCAGGTTGTCAATTTCGCTTTCTGTAAGGTCCGCATCTGCCGCAATCAGCCCTTTTTCAACAGCCGTTTTGAAGATACGGGTTCGATCCAAACCAGCGCCGTCATCCGAAATCTCGATAATAACGCTGCCTGAGCGATGTGAAGCCGAGAGCTTTATTGTCCCTGTTTCATCTTTGCCAGACGCCCGCCGTTGTTCAGGACTTTCCAATCCATGATCCACAGCGTTGCGCAGCATATGCGTCAGCGGGTCTGACAGCCTCTCAATCACGGTTTTGTCGACTTCTGTTGTTTCGCCCGACGTCACAAGCCGAGTTGTTTTTCCGGTCTCTGCCGAGGTTTCCCGTACAATGCGGGCCATGCGTTGAAACAGCAATTTGACGGGCTGCGCCCTGATCGCCATCACACCCTCCTGGATGTCTCGGGCGAGCAGCTTGTATTCCTCAATTTCATTGTTCAGTTGTGCGGTACTTGGGAGATTAAGCTCTTCAACGCGTTGCGAAATCATGGCCTGGTTGATGATCAGTTCGCCAACAGCGTTGATCAGTCGGTCCACGCGGTCCAAGTCAACCCTTAGGGTCGGTTTGGGTGTCAAGCCCGCTTTGGGTGACGTGGCAGGTGTGCTAGAGCTTACAGGTCTTTCGGCTGCCGTGCTATCCGGTATCGATGGCTTGCAGTCCATATCATCAGCAAGGGCCACCTGTTCGATGGTAAGATCGCAAAGAGTCCCAACAAATTCAAAAACGTCTTGAACGGCGGTTTCATCTAGTTCCGTTGTCACACTGATGTGCCACGTCAGATGTGCACAGCCGTCTTCGTAAACAGACATCGGAGGCACATCGTCAAGGTTCAGCTTTGCCTCGTAGCGACCCATCTCTGACAGGGTGTCGAGGATTAAATGGGGTTCGTGCCCATTTCGGTAGAGCGCATCGTGCGGTCTGAACCGAATGAGATAGCGATTGGGACAGGGTGCTTGAATGGGTTGAGCGTCGAAATCCAGGCTGATTGCATCAAAGGAAAACGCGTCTTCCTTTGGCGCATCGGAAAGACATTGGTCCAGTGCATCATGCCCGGCTTTGACGACGTTTGGATCAGCCTGGGTTTCAGAACGTGCGGAGTCAACCAAGTCAGACAGGACATCCGCAGATTTGAACAGGGTCGCCATAACTGTTCTATCAACAGTCTTCTCACCGTTTCGCAGCATGTCCAGCAACGTTTCGAATCTGTGAGCAAACGCAACCAGTTCATCCAGTCCAAATGCGCCCGCGCCACCCTTGACGGAATGGACTGTTCGGAAGACGGCATTGACACACTCTGGGTCGTGTCCAGGCGTTTCCATGATACCAAGCCCCTCGATCAGAGCTTCTAGAAGTTCTTCACATTCAGCAAAGAATGTATCGCGTATTGCATTGGATCCAGTCATCAGGCGGCATGCCCCGTTACACGTTTCAAGACAGAGACAAGCGCGGCATCTTCAAATGGTTTTACAATCCATCCTGTCGCTCCGGCATCTCGGGCGCGGGACTTTAGCTCGGGTGAGCTTTCGGTTGTAAGAACCAGAATAGGGATCCGGGTGGCGGCAGAGCCAGAGCGCAATTCCTTGATCACCTCAAACCCGTCCATGCGCGGCATGTTGATGTCGGTGATCACGACGTCGGGCTGGACGTCTTTGAATTTTGCAACGCCATCAACGCCATCGTTGGCGCACTCGAACTGGAAGCCTGCAGCCTCCAACGACATCCGCAAGAGATCACGGATGGTACGTGAGTCGTCGATAGCGAGAACGCGAATCGTCATTGTTTGACTCCTTCCTGAAACATGGTTTCGTCGACACCAATTTTGGTCAGGGACCTGCGCAAATCGTCCGAAATGCCCTTGATTTGAAAGCTCTGTGAATCAAGCGCCCATTGCCTTTGGCCTGAAACGAGGATTTGCAAACGCATGGCGTCCATCGTGTCGAGCTTTGAAAGATCGAGTGTCACAGGCTTGCCAAGCGCGCCCCTCAGAAAAGTCAGTAGCGGATCCGTCCCACTTGACGAGCGCCGCGCGGAAAGGGTGTGTGTCAAGCATTTGTCTGGCATGGTTTTCCGTTGATGAACTGTTTCCAATCGAGCCCCTGATCTTTGGGTGCCGGGTTGGATCTTGGATACGTCGGGTCAGTTAACAATGCGTTCAGGCAGGTCGAATGAGCGAACCAGCACCACGCGCATTGCGTTGAATTTGACTCAATCTGCTTCGTCTTCGGAAAGCCCTCTGGCGTATGCAGAGCGATCACAGAGGTCTTTCATCAGGTCAACACAACACCCTCAGGGGCGGTGCAGAGAGCCCGCGGCGCCATCTGAGCAAACGTGAAATCTTGAAGCACGTGACTCGAAAACCGGGTGCAGGACCTGCGATTTCGGAGATTCTGGCGGAAAGGTGT
>JAKVCP010000028.1:0-15311 GCA_022448925.1 Paracoccaceae bacterium | reverse complement strand
AAAGCCACATGAAAGGTATAAACACCATACAAGAATTAAGTTTAACAACTCTAATAATGAAAAGTGAAAAATCAATGGCGGGCCCAGAAGGACTCGAACCCTCAACCTGCCGATTAGAAGTCGGCTGCTCTATCCAGTTGAGCTATGGGCCCGCAGGACATCCAGTTAGCCTAAAACAGAAGGCAGGGAAAGCCGGGATTGTGGCTATGCATGTCCAGAAGTTGTCGGGTGGCACCGTGCAGAGGTTCCGCAAGCCATGTGCGGCTCGCAGTCAGCCTGTCGCAGGTGCGATGACATGGCTTGACCTTCCCGTCACTAGAACCTTTATCCTTGGTATCAAATGCCGATGCTTGTGGGGATCCAATGACCAATTCTGATCATATCAGGCTGTCTGTGACCGGGCTGTCATGTGCCTCTTGCGTTGGAAAGGCTGAAACCGCTTTGCAGAAGGTCGAAGGGGTGTCTGAGGTCTCTGTCAACCTGGCGACAGCCACTGCCAACGCGCGGGTTGAGGACGCCGAGGCCCTGCGTGAGGCTTTAGACGCTCTGGTCGCCCAGGGCCGCAATGTGGCGCGCGAGGTGATAACCCTTTCCATCGAGGGTATGAATTGCGCGTCCTGCGTCGGTCGCGTGGAGCGCCATGTGATGTCCAAGACAGGAGTGCTGGCCGTTGCGGTTAACCTTGTGAGCGCGCGCGCCACGGTCGAGGTTGCCTCGGGCGTCGTGAGTTCCGCTTGCCTTGTGGAGCGGATCTCTGATCTCGGGTACAGGGCCACGGCCGATACGCAAGTTGACTTGGGCCCAGAGTCCAAGAGCCCGTCAGCCAAACCTTTTGTATTGACCGCCCTGCTGGCTCTTCCGGTTTTCGTTCTGGAAATGGGGGGGCATCTTGTGCCTGCATTTCACATGTGGACGCAGGCGGTCCTGGGTGAGCAGGCCTTGCGCATCATTCAGTTTTCTTTGACCACGGCGATTATGGTTGGACCGGGGCGTCCATTTTTCAAACAGGGCATACCGGGGCTGTTGCGCGGTGCACCCGACATGAACAGTCTTGTCGCACTCGGCACTGGGTCGGCTTATGGGTTTTCGGTTGTGGCGACTTTTGCGCCGGCCCGTCTGCCGCCTGGCACCGCGCAGGTTTACTACGAAGCCGCCGCGGTGATCATTGTCTTGATTCTGCTTGGTCGTTGGCTGGAGGCGCGCGCCAAAGGCAAGACTGGCGCAGCCATTCGCGGACTGATGGAATTGCAGCCGAAAACCGCCCGGGTCTGGCGCGACGGTGTCCTGCGTGACCTGAACATGGAGCTCATTCAGGTCGGTGACCTGATCGATGTACGGCCGGGTGAAAAGCTGCCGGTGGACGGCATTGTGCTGTCGGGACTGTCTTTCGTCGATGAGAGCATGATCACAGGTGAGCCGATTCCAGTGGAAAAAGCCAAAGGGGCCGAGGTCGTGGGCGGGACTGTCAATGGAACAAGCCTGTTGCAGGTCAAGGCCACACGGGTTGGCGCAAACACTGTTTTGGCGCAGATCATTGAAATGGTGCAAACTGCTCAGGGTGCAAAATTGCCGATCCAGGGTCTTGTAGACCGTATCACGCATTGGTTCGTTCCGGTGGTCCTGGCTATCGCGGCGCTGACATTCGCGGCATGGCTTGTGTTGGGGCCTGAACCGACACTTGGGCATGCATTGGTTGCCGCCGTTTCAGTGCTGATCATCGCCTGTCCCTGTGCCATGGGGCTGGCGACGCCGACATCGATAATGGTGGGCACTGGACGCGCGGCGGAACTGGGCGTGCTGTTTCGCAAGGGGGATGCACTGCAAAGGTTGCGCGACATGCGGGTCGTTGCCTTGGACAAGACGGGGACACTGACCTTGGGACGCCCCGATCTGACAGAGTTGCAGGTCGTTGCGCCGTGGACCGAAGAGGCTGTTCTGCGCCATGTCGCAGCCATAGAGGCCGGATCGGAACACCCGATTGCGCATGCGCTGGTTGCCGCGGCTCGGGACCGTGGCGTGCCGGTCTTGGCGGCTCAGAACATCACTGCACGGCCTGGGCTTGGCGTGACAGGCACCTTCGAGGGCGCGTCGGTGGTCATCGGCACAAAACGTTTTTTTGATGACCTGGGCCTGGCTCTTGGCAGTTTAGAGCGGTCCGGGCCGGCCATTTCGGAAAGGGGGGGGACGCCATTGTATGTGGCGCTCAATGGCCTTGCTGTGGCGGCACTTGGCGTTCTGGATCCGATAAAGCCGACCAGCAAAGCTACGATTGCAAAATTGCAGCAACAGAATTTGCGGGTTGTCATGATCTCGGGGGATACAGAGGCCACGGCCCATGCTGTGGCAAAGGACTTGGGCATCCGTGACGTGGTGGCGGGTGTTTTGCCAGATGGCAAGGTTGCTGCCATTGAAGAGTTGAAACAGGTCGGCCCTGTGGCCTTTGTGGGTGATGGTATCAACGATGCCCCTGCGCTGGCCGCTGCAGACGTCGGAGTGGCGATTGGCACAGGCACCGATGTGGCGATCGAAGCGGCAGATGTGGTGTTGATGGCCGGCGATCTGCAGGGCGTGTCAACAGCCTACGACCTGTCGCGGTGCACCATGCGCAATATTCGTCAAAACCTGCTCTGGGCCTTTGGATACAACACGCTTCTGATCCCGGTGGCGGCAGGTGTGCTCTACCCAGGTTTTGGCATGTTGCTTTCGCCAATGCTGGCGGCGGCGGCAATGGCCTTGTCCAGTGTGTTTGTTGTGTCGAACGCTTTGAGATTGCGTTGGGCAGGGGCCGACGGGCACAAGCTGTCGGGTCTGGGCCAAGCTGCGGTGCCGTCTGTGGCCCAGCCGGTTGAGGTGACACAATGAGCCACAGCATTGGCGCAACGGCTGCCCATACAGGCCTGCCTGCCAAGACGATCCGCTACTATGAAGAAATCGGCCTTGTGACCCCGCTGCGCAGCGAAAACGGGTATCGCGTGTTTCTTGACAGCGACCTGCACAAGTTGACCTTTCTAAGCCGGGCCCGCGCGTTGGGCTTTTCGATAGAGGATTGTCGAACGCTTCTCGCACTTTACGGAGACCGGAGCCGGGCCAGTGCCGATGTGAAATCGGTGGCCGAGAAGCATCTGAACGCGATCAATGCCAAGATCACCGACCTTCAGGCGATGCATGTGACGCTGACGCAGCTGGTCTCGGCCTGCGCGGGGGATGGCCGGCCCGATTGTCCGATCCTTGAGGGGCTCAGTGGCCAAAACCGGTCCAAGTCAGATGCCCTCTGACGCCCTGACCCCCGGTGCGCGGTGCGTTCACAAACAGGGCCCGCAAACGCGCCCCCTGCGTGGCGCCAAACCCCAGGCAAAGACCGCGCGTCCAATGTGATGTCGTGATGTCACGCGATGAAGGCACGATCAGGCATGCGGGCAAAGGTCATGCACCCGAACGTCACAAGGCCCAGAGACAGGTATGAAAGAGATACGGTTGGCGTTTGGGGCCACCATGGTCTGCACAGCAGGGGCCTGCCGGGAATCGTGCAACGGATCATGCAACAGCGTTGGAATGCATGGGGCCTATGTGGGACCACCCGATTGCAATTTCGTTCAGATCCTTGATGCAACTGATCCTTGGTCCTCGATCTTGCGAGACGCCTCGACAATGTCGAGAGGGGTGGCCGCATCCGGGGCCATGTCTTCAAGGCCGGAAAGTGGATCGCCATCGATGCGGCTTAAAACGCATTCTGCGAAGACTGGGGACCAAGGTTCGTCTTTTCCCCGGTCAAACCAGACCTTTGGAGCCTGGCGAAATGTTCAGGGGCGGTATGCGTTCAGATCATCGCCAAGCGAGTCCTACCCATCTTTCAGCGCGTGGCACGTTTGATCCTTCACGATGCGAGCCTGTTTCCGGGTTGCAGCTGGAAAATCCCCAAAGTTCATCCGCTTTGGGGCACCTGTGATACGAAGCTGAAATCTCCGAACTTAACGCCGATCTTTTCGCACTCGAAGCAGGGGGCCCCGCCTGTCTGCTGTGCATTGACGGTTTTTCAATTGCATGATGCGTTCCTGGCCAACTGACGTTCTGATCAATTCCGAACGGCGTGAGGTCGTGTCAATCGCGCAATGTGCCCTCCGACGCCATGACACGAATGATCGTACACAGCACTGCATTGAGTCAGTGTTGCGTGGCATGTCTTGTTGGCACAAGGATGAATGGTGGCGTGGGGGAGACTTGAACTCCCGACCTAACGATTATGAGTCGTTCGCTCTAACCAACTGAGCTACCGCGCCGAACCGTGCGGGGTGACTACGGCAGCCGGGGCAAAGCGTCAAGACGAAAACCAAGAAAAGTCGGCAGTTTCACCGCGAAGTGCCCGTGCTATTTCGTGATTGCTTCGTCTTTGACAAACATGTTGCCCCAGGCACGGTCAATCAACTCTGGCGTCATCTTGTAGGGCAGACCTTCGAAGTTGCAGATGGCGATCATCTGGTCGATCAAAAACACCGGTTGATAGTTGGCGTAGACATTATCAATCGTCGGATATTTGTTGCGCAGCAAGTGGATCAGACTTTTCTCGTCAAGCTGCATGTTCTTTTTGCGAGCCACCAAGGAAAAGATCTTTAGATAGTTTTCCTGCGTTGGCCCATCGATCTTGATCTTGTAAAAGATCCGACGCAGAGCCGCCTGGTCAAAGATTTCATGCGGATGGAAGTTGGTGGAAAAGATCACCAGCGTGTCGAACGGGACTTCAAATTTCTCGCCTGATTGCAAGGCAAGGATATCCTTTGCTTCCTCGAGCGGAACGATCCAGCGGTTCACAAGGCTTTGTGGCGGTTCAGCCTGACGCCCAAGGTCGTCGACAATGAAGATGCCCCCCGTTGACTTCAATTGCAGAGGGGCCTGATAGGTACGGGCCGTGGGATTGTAGACCAAGTCCAGCATGTCCAGTGACAACTCGCCACCAGTGATCACAGTCGGGCGCTCACAGCGTACGTATCTTAGGTCATAATGATTTGTCCGGCGAAGCCGGGTTGGATCGTCGATCACTTCCTCGGCCTTTGAATGGACGATGGGATCATAAACTGTGATGACCTGGCCCGAGAACTCTATGGCGCGGGGGACAAAGATTTTTTCACCCATTGCATCGCGGATGCCGTTCGAGATTGAGCTTTTGCCGTTGCCCGGGGGGCCATACATCAAAATCGAGCGACCAGAACTGACCGCGGGGCCCAGGTTGTCAATCAGGTCCTCAGGCAGGATCAGGTGCTTCATGGAAGAGGTCAGCTGATCGCGGGTTATCCGTATGTCGCGGACCGACTGACGCTTGACCTGTGATCGGTACACATCCAACGGCACGGGCATGGCGCCGAAATATTCAGACTGACCAAGTGCGTCCAGTGCACGGGCATTGCCGGTTTCGGTCAGCTGATAGCCCATCTCATTGCTGCTGTTGGCGTTCAGTATGCCGGTCGCTTCCAGCAATGCCTGTCCTCGCGCCAGGTCTATCAACTCTTGCGTCACGGTAACTGGCAGACAAATCGCTTTGCTGATGTCGCTGATGTTGTCGAGGTTCTTTCGGAAAATTGTCTTCAACACGATGTCGCGCATCATAACCATAGGCAGCTGCATATCTTGCAGCGTGCGAGGCTGAGGGGGCGCGGTCACCGAAGAAGGGGTCTGCATATTCATGAAGCTGGCCGGTGTTCTGTCGTTGTCGCGCAGTCAATGCCAGCTTTATGGCAACACAAGGGCCGGGACCGGGCCCGGACCGGGCCGCATTTGGGAAAAACGTTACTTTCCGAAGAATATCCCAAGTCCAAGGTAAAGGCTGAGCGTTCCCCCAAGCGCCAACCCCATCGGAAAGCGTGACCCCGTCTTCCAGCTTTTCCAATCCGGCGCCAAGCCGCGGAGGGGCGATATCTTGGCCAACCTGTGGCCAACGAACGCGGCCAACAGATTGGCTGCAAACAGTGCCATCAGAAAGCGCAGGTCTCCGATTTGAATGATAGGGGCCGCTGCTGCGGCGAATTTCACGTCGCCTGCTCCGACGGCGCCACATGCATTCAGCACAATGCCAACAAGCAAGATGACCGCAAAGTTCCGATAGCCCCAAAGGTAGGTGTCCAGCGGAAACGCGATCAGACCAATTGTCACATAGATCACTAAAAGGACGATCACGCTTTGGTTGGTGATGCGCATTCGGCTCATGTCGGTCCAGGCCACGTAAAAGCACAAAGGCAGGACAAAGGGCGCGAACCAAAGCGCGGCAGAGGCGGTCAGGGTCACAGGGCTGCTCAGGACTTGGCGCTGGCGTCCAGAGCCCGCAGGCTGCGGGTTGCAGCCTCGAAGTGCTGGGGATGGGTGTCAATCGCTTCGCGGAACAGGGCTTTGCCGGTTTCCACGTCGTTGCGCTTTACCGCGGCCAGGCCCAGTGAATAGAGCAACTGCGCGCGCTCAATTTGAGTCATTGAGACGACAGGTAAATCGTATTTTCCCTGCGCCCCCCGTGCGAGGGCCAGATTGTTCTTTGCCGTGAACATTGTGGTATCCTGCTGGATGGCCTCTAGGAATAGACGCTCTGCCGCTGCAAAGTCGCCTCGGGACAGCTTGGAATATCCCCAATTGTTCATCACCGGTGCGGGCTTTGTAGTCAGACCTACGGCCGTTTCATAAAAGCTGTCCGCCTTTTTCCAATCCTCGTTACTGTCGGCAATCATCGCCTCAAGCCGGTAGCGCTTGTAGGTTTCATGCGTGGGTGGAATGGTATTGAGCACCTCTTCGGCGCGGTCCCAATCGCCGCTGCGAATTAGAGCATCAGCAAGCGCCACACTGTCTGCGTTCGAGCCATCCTTGTGGTCTGCCACGCGCGCCCATGCCGCGACACCTTCGGTCATGCGCTTTGCACGTACCAAGGAACTGGCCAGCCCGCGCATCAGGTCAATGCGATCGGGATCGCCCTTGAGCGAGCGTTCAAAGTAGCTGACCCCTTCGTTGGGATCTGCAACCGTAAGCATGACCTCGCTCAGGTCGGTTTCATCAATCACGTTGACGTCTTGAAACTTACGATCCATCTGCGCGCCGTTTACGCGGGCTGTATCGCAGGCTGCAAGTGAGACGGTCCCTGCGATGCAGAGAAAAACGGGGATGGATCGGCGCATTTTTGCGTCCTTTATGCTGCTTTTGCCTCAGATGCCGGTGTTACGGATCAGGTAGTCGCTGCTGCCACGCCGAACCAGCTTGTATTCTTGTTCGTTATCCACACCATACGCCGAATTTTCCAATTTTGCGAGTGCTAAGCGTAGATTGTCGCGGATTGAGTCACTTTGGCCATTGTCCAGCGCATATGCCTTGCGAAAAATCAGGCCAGCTTCGGCGATTTCGCCCTTTTCCATAAGAACAACACCCAGATTGTTCCAGACCTCGGGCCAATCCGGTTCCATATCAGCGGCGCGTCGCAGTTGCTCTTCGGCTTGGTTCAGGCGGCCCAGCCCAAGGTTCGCTGTGCCGATCGCGGTGAGTACTTCGCTGGTCAGGCCGCGTGTGCCTGCGGCGCGAATGAAGGCTTCAAGTGCGAGTTCGTACTGCTCTGCCTGCATCAGCCGGTGACCGACTTCCAGCCCGTCGACCGCTTCGCCCCGGGGGTCTATGCCGGGGGCGAAAACATCTTGTCCGGACGCGGAAAAGCCGCCTGTCGAGCAGGCGGCCATGCCGAGTAAGGTGATCACTGCGAACCCTGTTTGGGTCAAGCCCATATGTCTACTGCCCCGGTGTCAGATTTCCCATCTCTGTGATCCCCACGGCAGAGGGGCCCACCAAGATGATCAGCAATGGGGGCACTGTAAGCATCATGGTGGTCAAAGTCATCTTTGTTGGCAGCTTGTTGGCCGCTTCTTCTGCCCGCATGACCCGTTTGTCGCGCATTTCACCAGCATAGACCCGCAAGGCGTCCGCAATTGAAGTGCCAAAGGTCGAGGCCTGATTCAGCACGGTCACAAAGCTTGACACATCCTGCACGCCGCAGCGTTCACCCATGTCTGTCAGGACAGCAGATTTGTCTTTGCCTGCCTTCATCTCATGGCTGACGATTTCGAATTCATCGGCAAGCGCGGGATAGCTTGTGCGAAGCTCTTTGGCGACGCGGATGATGGATTGATCCATCGATTGCCCGGCCTCTACGCAGACCAACATCATGTCAAGGGCATCCGGGAACCCCTGGGTGATCTCCTCTTGCCGTTTTTGCAGCCGTTTTGTCACCCAGTATTTGGGCGCCAGATACCCGACGGCACCTGGGCCAAGGATATACAGTATGGTTTGTTGCGTCGTGGCATCGTCCTTGCCGATGAAAATCAGGAAATAGGCAACGCCCGCGGTCAGCAATCCAATGCCCAAAGCGAACTGCGCAAAGTAGTAGTACCGCACTGCATCGCGCGACCGATAGCCCGCCTGCAACAGCGTCATGCGGATCGTTGACAGCTCTTCTTCGTTCTGAGGTTCCAGAAACTGCGCATATTTGTTGAGTTTTTCATTGCGGGCCGTGTCGCGGAGAACGGCACGGGTGTCTTTGTTGATCCGGCCACGTTGCTTGGGCTCTTTCAGCTTGTCGATCGGATCGACCCGTGGCCCCATCATCATGACACCCGAAGCAAGGATCAGGATCAGGCCAAGGCCTCCGACCAGCATCAGAGGGCCCAAAGGCCCTAACAGGTCGGTAATCATCGTGTTGATGTTCCGTACGAAGTCCATCTGACAGCCCCTCTAGACCTTGATGTTCACAAGCGCGCGCATGACAAAGATGTTCAGCGTCAACAAGATGGCGACGATGAAACAGCAAGGAATGAACCAGGGATGGTCCAAGACCTCGTCGTAGTAATGCGGGTCGGTGACCTGGATCATGATCAGGCATCCCAGGGGAAAGCCTGACAGGAATTTGCCGGACCACTGCGCCTCGGCGGTGATGGCCTTGACCCTTCGAAACAGGCGAAACCGGGCCCGGATCACTTTGGCCAGTCCCTCAAGGATCTCGGCAAGGTTGCCGCCAGATTGCTGCTGGATGGTCACGGCAACGGCCAGAAACCGCATGTCCTGCATGTCAAGCCGTTCCGCCATTTGCTTCAACGCGTCGCCGATATCGCGCCCATAGGCGCTTTCGTCGGCGATGACGCCGAACTCGGTGGCCAGCGGATCCTTGATCTCCTTTGAGACGATCGAAATCGCACTGCTAAAGGGGTGCCCGACCCGCAAAGAGCGCACCATGAGCTCGACGGCGTCGGGCAGTTGTTCTTCGATCATTGCAAGACGCTTCTTTGCTTTGCCATTGATCCACATGAACACGCCGCCCACGCCCATGCCGACGGACATCAAGGCGCGCACCGGCAACGAAGCATCGGTTCCGGCAGTCAATCCGACAAAGGCCATGATGCACACCAGAACCATGATCATCATCAACTGTTTTGGTGAGAACGCGATCGCGGCTTTCTCTGCCCGGTCGGCCAGCAGCGAGTATAACGGAACCGACCGGCTTTCGCTGTGCTGGTCCATCTCCTTTCGGAGCTTTTCCAGCACATCGTCCCGCCGCTTGCCACTGTCCAGCATCTGGAGCCGGCGGTTGACCTTGTTGTTCATCTTGATCGATTTGCCAAAGACCACCAGGTAGAGGCCCTCGACAACGACAAGCACGGCAATGAAAATCAGACCATAGATGACCGGCTCTGCGCCCAACTGCATCGTCAATACTCCGTGCCCATGGGTTCGTAGATCGAGGCAGGCAGGTCATAGCCCCACATCCGGAACCGTTCCGAATAATGGCTGCGCACACCGGTTGCCGTGAAATGTCCTATGATCTTGTTTTCGGGAGTCAGCCCTGTCCGTTGATAACGAAAGAGCTCTTGCATCGAGATCACCTCGCCCTCCATCCCGGTTACCTCCGTGATCGAGGTCATGCGCCGGGATCCGTCCTGCAGACGGCTGGCCTGCACAATGACATTCACAGCCGAGCTGATCTGGCTGCGCATGGCCTTCAGAGGCATTTCGATCCCGGCCATGGCAATCATGTTTTCCAGGCGGCTGACGCCATCACGAGCACTGTTGGCATGGATTGTCGTCATAGAGCCATCGTGACCGGTGTTCATTGCCTGCAGCATGTCGATCACTTCCTCGCCGCGGGTCTCGCCGACGATGATACGATCTGGACGCATACGCAGGGCGTTCTTCAAACAGTCACGCGGTGTGACCGCACCTTTGCCCTCGACGTTGGGTGGGCGGCTTTCCATTCGTCCGACATGGGTTTGTTGCAATTGCAGTTCGGCCGTGTCCTCGATGGTCAGAATGCGTTCGCTGTCATCGATGAAACTTGACAGCGCATTCAAAGTGGTGGTTTTGCCCGAGCCCGTCCCCCCCGAAACGATGACATTCAGGCGGCAGGCCACAGCTGCTTGCAAATAGACGGCCATTTCCTCTGTAAAGGCGCCAAATTTGACAAGATCGTCGATGCCCAGTTTGTCCTTCTTGAACTTGCGGATCGATACCAAAGAGCCATCGACGGCAATTGGCGGCACCATCGCATTGAAACGCGAGCCATCAGCCAGTCGGGCGTCCACGTAAGGATTGGATTCATCGACCCGGCGTCCAACCGCAGAGACGATCTTGTCGATGATCCTCAGCAGATGTTTTTCATCCTTGAAGGTCACATCCGAGACGGACAATTTGCCATTCTGTTCGACAAAGATCTGGTGCGGTCCGTTGACCAGAATATCGCTGATTGTTTCGTCCTTCAGCAGAGGCTCCAGGGGGCCAAGGCCTTTGACTTCATCATACAGGTCCTTGTTCAGCGTTTGTCGGTCGTCCCGGTTCAGGATCAATCCGCGATCTTCCAGGTTTTCGCTGACAATCGCGTTGATTTCTTGTCGCAGTTCTTGTTCGGAGGCATGCTCAAGCGCGGACAGATTCAGGTTTTCAAGCAGGACCTTGTGCAATTCCAACTTGATTTCTGACAGCCGTTCCTTGCGCTTGCGCTCTTTGTCCATCGGTGCGCTCACGGCCGGCTTTGTCGGCAGAGGCTTGCGCATGACTTTTGCCTCTGGCGCGATTGTGGTCTGCTGACTTTGTGGCACCGCGGGTTCTGCCGCGCGTTGGATGACCGCTTCAGGGGCAGCAGACGGGCTTTTCTTGTAGCGTGAAAACATCTGTCATGTCCCGTTCAAGCAGCTTCGGCATCGGTTTGGCCGAGGTCGTGCAAAGATTGCGCCAGCTTGGCAATTTCTCGCCTCAGCGGATTCTTGGCCGCCTGGCTGGCCAGCGGCAACCCATGGTCGCAGGCCTGTGTGACCGCCCGTCCACCGTCTGGAAGTTGGACGTCGATTGTGATGCCAAGGCTTTCGGCCAAACGTTTTACGCGGCTTTTTCCCTGCAAGTCCGTGAACTTTGGAGCCCTGTTCATAAGGAAGCGCAATTTCTCGAAGGGCAAATCTTCTGAAATCAGCGCTTTTTTCAGGCGCAACGTGTTTTGCGCCGTGCGCATGTCCAGCTCAATCATGGCAAAGAACACCTGCGCGGCTTGCAGAACGGTGTCGGTCCATTGGACCAAAGTTGTGGGCAGGTCGACGATGACATAGTCAAAATGGGCCGTCGCATAATCGAGCAGGCGATCTACGTCTGACGGGCTGATAATGTCGAGCGGCAGTATTTCGGGCGGTGCGGTCAGCACCTGCATCTTGTCATCAAAACTGACAAGCGCCGCGGCAAAGCTGTCTTCGTCCATGTTTTCGACATCGGACAGCACCTCCATGACGGCCTCGCGACGGGGAAGATCCAGATAGGTGGCCACTGCGCCGAACTGCAAACCCAGATCAATCACGCAGACGCGCGGCGGTTTGTCCTTGGACACCGTGGCCAATTCCCACCCAAGGTTCACAGCAAAGGTGCTGGCCCCACAGCCGCCGGACAACCCCTGAACGGCGATCAGAACGCCGGCGCCATCCGAGTTGCGCTTGAGCGCGACCTGTTCCGAGGCCTGTTCGTCCGCTTCCGGCTCTATCACCTGCTTGAGCCGATCGACGGCGAGGGCCAGTTCATTTTCCGGCAGCGGATAGGGGACAAATTCGTTGGCGCCGGCGCGGAGCAACTGGTGCAAGGATCCAGGGCTGACGTCTTCGGCGATCAAGACCACCGCAATACCCCGCGTTTTTGCTGACGATATGACAGACAGCAAGGTTGCCATGTCTGCCTCATCCTGCGCGTCGATGGCCAAGGCGATAAACTCAAGGGCCTGGGCATCGGGCTGCTCAAGAAACAGCACTGCCTCGTGAAAGCCCAAGTCCCCCCAGCTTTCGCCTAGTAGCGTTTCCATATCTTCTATCAAGAGATCAAAATTCTGGACGTCGCGACTGACCGTGCAGGCAACGATGGGGGCAGGGCCGGCAACCGGGGAAAAAGTACTCGTCATATGGCCATAGTCCTTTTCTCACATGGACCATCCGTGATGTGCCGTATGCATATGCTGGTCCTCGTCATAGGCAAGTTGGCCTGCGGAAAGAACACAGAAGGTCCTGTGACCGGTTGTCGCCAGTAATGTAGGCAACATTTGGGCCAAAAAATCGAAATTGTGCGGTTTTCTCGGACGATCTCAGTGCAGTGATGCCGATGAAACAACGCCCCAGACTGGGCTGGGGCGTTTTCTGATTGTTGTGGATTTGCGCCAGTGCGTCAGATCACTGGGTCGTGCTGAAGTCAGCCCTTTATGCCGGACAAACCTGACAAAGGCTCGCCGCTGCGGGCATATTCACGGTAGATGACCTCGGCGTATTTGCCATCCAGCAGGTTGGGGTGTCCTTCGACAAAACCCGAAACCTCGGTCACGGTTCGGCGGTTGCGGCGCTCTTTCCCTTGCGTGACAATCAAGGGCTGGGTTTCGCCAAAAGAGGCCAGCGCTTCGAGGCGGCTTTTCTCAACGCCTTGGCTGACCAGATAGGCGACCACTGCTTTGGCGCGGCGTAAGCCCAGATGCTTGTTGTAGCTTTTGGATCCAACGAGGTCGGTGTGGCCGTAAACCCTAAAGCGGATTTCAGGGAATTGGCGGATCCAATTCGCCTGCTCGCGCAGAACGCCGCGCGCCGCGCCGTCAAGCTCTGCGCTGTTGAATGCGAAGTTCACTGTACTGATCACTTCGGCGGAAAATCGGTTCGACAGGTCATAGACGTACTGCTTGTCGCCATTCATGATCATCGTGTTGTTCATGGTGGCATTGCCGAAAGTGCCGTTGTCGACATTCGCACTGATCATCCGATCAGCATAGTTGCCGCATCCGCCAAGGGCCCCGGCGGCCAAAAAAGCTACTGCAATCCAGAGGTTTATCTGCATTTTCATCGCATCAATCCATCACATAGCCATAGGAGCCGCTGAAGTCCTGTTTGGCAACTTCGCCGGCTGCACCTTTGACCGGTGCGTCGCGGCCCGTTGTCCTGCCAAACAGGAACAAGTCCCGTTCGGTGGGCAGCCGTACCAAGTCTGTTGGTAAGGCCAAAGCCTCGCCTCTGGTGGGCGTCACCAGGTAGGGTGTGACGATGATCACCAATTCGGATTGTTCGCGTGCATATTCCGCACTCCGGAACAATGCGCCCAGAACGGGAATGTCACCAAGCCAGGGCAACTGGCCGTTCAAATCCTGAAAGTCATCCTGTAGAAGGCCCGCGATCGCAAAGCTCTCTCCATCGCGAAGCTCTACCGTGGTTGACGCTTCGCGCCGCTTGAACCCGTCGATGCGAATTGCGCCGACGTCAACGCCGTTGGCAGTATCGATTGACGAGACAGAGGTTTCCAGTTCCAGATTGATCAAATCTCCATCAACCACGCGCGGAATGAAGTCCAGTTCGATGCCGAATGGTTTGAATTCAACCGAGACCTGTCCATCGCTTTGCGCCACAGGAACGGGATACTCTCCGCCGGCCAGGAACTTTGCCTCCTGACCGGAAAGCGCGGTCAGATTTGGTTCCGCCAGAGTTCTGACCACACCCTTGGTTTCAAGTGCTTCCAACAAAATGCCAATCTCGAGGCCTCCGGCGTTAAAGCCGAAAAGCACGCCGCCATTGGTGCTGTCATTGGTTGACGCGTTCAGTTTGGTCGCAACCGTATCAACCTGGACTGCATTGGCCGCGTTCCCGGTGCCGATTTCAAGGCCCAGATCACCTCCAAGAACCGATCCCCCGGTTGCCAGTGAACTGCGCAACGATTTGGCAACGCGGCGCTGCATTTCGGCAAAACGCACCTTCAACATCACCTGTTGCACGCCACCCACGCTCATCAGGTTGGACACTCTGTCGGGGGCGTAACGTTCGGCCAGATCCAGGGCACGCTGCATTTTTTGTGTGCTTGAGGCGACACCTGACAGCACGATGCCGTCGTTTGCTGTGCGTACCTCGATCTTTTCACCAGGAAGGATCTGTTGAAGGCGTTCCTTGAATTCCGTGACATCCGCTGCCACCCGAACGTCGACGTTGGTGATCAGTTGTCCGGTCTCGTTCAGGATCGTCAAAGTGGTTAATCCAGGCGATTTGCCCAGCACATAGATCGTGCGGTCCGACAGGGACGAGATGTCGGCAATGCCGGGATTTGCGATGCTTAGCTCTGCAAAGGGGGTTTCGCTTTCTACGACCACAGCGCGGTTCATCGGAACATGCAGCACGGACGACGTACGACCCTGCAAAACCTTTATCGTTTCCGCCTCGACTGCGGAAGACGCATGAACAAATGCCAGTGCCACCCCAAACAGGGCGGCCTTAAGTAGTCCATTCTGCTTCATGTGACCTGCCTCTCCGATCACGCCTCGGTCGCAGGTCTTTTGCCTGCATTTTCTGCCATATTGGCCGAGAACCCGTTTTTTTGCAATAATCAATGGCTTTGCCCCTTCTTTTTATGTGGATAACCGGCAACACGATGACATTAGTGTGGATCGAAAAACGGGGCGTTGAGAGGGTCAGCAACGGACAGTGAATCCTGCTACTCCAGTCTCGTTGAACGTTGTCGGCGGGGTCACTGGAGGACGCTAGGCCGTCTGGCCATACGTAACCTTTCGGAGTTTTGGACGGATTTTGGAGATAAGCATCGGCCTCTGCTGCGATGTCATTCCAGGATTTGCCAGAGGCACTCAGGCGCCGCCTTGCAATGGGTGACGTGTCGGCGATTGTGGATGGTTAGGCCGATAGGGTCTGCCGGCAGGGGCCTTACGTTGTTGACCTGCTCTGACCTCCGAGGGACTCTTAACGCCCCAAAGATGTCTTCGGGGCGTTCTCTGCAGGGTATTGCGCCATATTTGCGTGTCACCCAGCCTTGCA
>JAKVCP010000027.1 GCA_022448925.1 Paracoccaceae bacterium | reverse complement strand
GCGGATACCGCCTGGATCATTGTGGCGACAGCTTTGGTGCTGTTCATGACGTTGCCAGGTCTGGCCTTGTTCTACGGCGGCCTTGTGCGTGCGCGAAATGTGCTCAGCGTGTTTATGCAATGCTATGCAATTGCCTGTTTGATGAGCGTGCTATGGCTCGTGGTTGGCTATTCAATCGCTTTCGGCAGCGGTGGCAGCGGGTACTGGGGCGGTCTGGACAAGATGTTCCTGTCCGGCGTCGGAACGGACGCACTGTCGGGCGCGCTGCCCGAAGTCCTGTTCTTTGCCTTTCAGATGTCTATTGCCATCATCACTCCGGCCTTGATCGTCGGAGCCTATGTTGAGCGGATTGGCTTTGGCTTCGTTCTCCTGTTCTCGGGGTTGTGGATGTTGCTGTGCTATGCGCCGGTCGTGCACTGGGTCTGGGGCGGCGGCATGCTGGCTGACGGCGGCATTTTTGGCGATACTGGGGTCAAGGACTTCGCAGGCGGCATCGTCGTGCATGAGACCGCCGGCATCGCAGCGCTGGTGATTGCCGTCCTGTTGGGCGCGCGCCGGACCCAAACGGTGCCGCCGCACAACCCGGGGTATGTGATGATCGGCGCGGCAATGCTGTGGGTCGGCTGGTTCGGCTTCAACGGCGGATCGCAGTTGGCGGCAGATGGCGGCGCGGCCATGGCCTTGACGGTCACGCATATTTCGGCTGCCACGGCCTCTTTGACCTGGGCCCTGTGGGAACGGGTGAAGTTTGGCAAGACCTCGCTGGTGGGTATGGTCACAGGCACGATTGCGGGCTTGGCCTCGATCACGCCAGCCTCTGGATTTGTCGGCCCGGTTGAGGCCTTGATCATCGGCGCTGTCGCGGGTGTCCTGTGTCAGGAAGCTGTGAATGTGATCCGTAACATGCTGAAAATCGACGACACGCTGGATGTCTTCGCCGTGCACGGAGTGGGCGGCATTTTTGGTACGATCATGATTGCGGTCTTCGGCGCGGGAGCCTGGGCTGCGCAACTCGGGTCGCTGGTGATTGTTGGGCTTTTCACGGTCGTGGTGACCGTGGTGCTGGTGTTTGTGGTCAAGGCCATCACGCCCCTGCGCGTCGATGACGACACAGAGACACAGGGGCTTGATATCACTGTGCATGGCGAGCGGGCTTATGACCACGCGAGTTGATCACCGCGTTGTATGATGTAAAAAGCGGCAAGGGTCACACCTGCCGCTCTTTTTTTGGCTGGATGCGCCTCGCTCTGGCCTAGGTGCCTGCCTTGTCTCTGTAATGAGCCAGGACAAAGACCCGGATCGCCGAGGCGAGGCCCGCTTCGACCCCGCGGGATGCGTCGATCTCGGCAGCCAGAACATTGATCGGTTTGCCTTGTGCCGCGGCGATTTCGCGAAAGGCCTGCCAGAACGGGTCTTCGAGTGATACGCTGGTGCGATGTCCGCGCAATGTCAGAGAGTGCTTGACGGGGCGGAGGCTCATTCCTCGCGTCGCTTTCCATCAAGATCGCGTTTGGCCTTGTTGACCTGGGCGCGGTCTCGTACTTTGGCGCTTTTGCTGCGACCGTGCTTGACCACGTTTTCCTCAGCGCGGGCCTTTTTTTCGGCCCGCGCCTTGGCTTTTCGAAACCGGTTCAGGTTGACCGGTTCAGACATCAGCTCTTGGGCCCGATCATTTGTTCCGGGCGGACCACCTTGTCAAAGGTTGCCTCATCGACGAACCCCAGCGCGATGGCCTCTTCTTTCAGCGTTGTGCCGTTCTTGTGGGCCGTCTTTGCGACCTTGGTGGCATTGTCATAGCCGATCGTGGGCGCAAGTGCCGTGACCAGCATGAGCGATTCCTTCATCAGCTTTTCGATGCGTGGTTCATTGGCCTGAATGCCGTTGAGCATCCGTTCGGTGAAGCTGTCAGCCACGTCACCCAGCAATTGGATCGACTGCATCAGGTTGTAGCTCATCATCGGGTTATAGACATTCAGTTCAAAGTGGCCCTGGCTGCCCGCAAAGGTCATTGCGGCGTTGTTGCCCATGACGTGTGCGGCGACCTGGGTCATGGCCTCGGCTTGGGTTGGATTGACCTTGCCCGGCATGATCGAGCTGCCGGGTTCATTCTCGGGCAGGATCAGTTCTCCAAGGCCAGAGCGTGGTCCCGAGCCAAGAAAGCGGATATCGTTGGCAATCTTGTACATGCTGCCTGCAACCGTGGCGAGAGCGCCAGATAGAAAGACCATGGCGTCATGGGCACTCAGCGCTTCGAATTTGTTCGGTGCTGTCACAAAGGGAAGTCCGGTGATCCTGGCCATGTTGGCGGCGACGGCCTCGCTCCAGCCGGTCTGGGTGTTCAGTCCGGTGCCAACGGCGGTGCCGCCCTGCGCGAGTTCATAAATCCCCGGCATGGCTGCCTCGATACGGGCAATCCCGGATCTGATCATATGGGCATAGCCTGAAAATTCCTGGCCCAGGGTCAGCGGGGTCGCATCCTGGGTGTGAGTGCGGCCAATCTTGATGATGTCCTTGAATTCCTCGGATTTGGCTTCGAGACCTTCGGCAAGCTTTGTCAGGCCCGGCATCAAGACATCGCGAACCATCATCGCCGCGCCAATGTGCATGGCCGTTGGAAATGTATCGTTCGAGGATTGGCCCATGTTGCAATGGTCATTGGGATGTACCGGATCCTTTGACCCAATGACGCCTCCCAGGATCTCGATTGCGCGGTTGGCGATCACCTCGTTCGAATTCATGTTGGATTGAGTGCCGGATCCGGTTTGCCACACGACGAGGGGAAAATTGTCATCGAACCGACCCTCAAAGACTTCGCCGGCGGCCTGAATGATCGCGTCCGCAATGGCGGCGTCCAACGTGCCGGTTGCCTTGTTCTGCATCGCACAGGCCTGCTTGATCACGCCAAGGGCCCGCACGATTGCCACGGGTTGTTTTTCCCAGCCGATCGGAAAGTTCATGATCGAGCGCTGGGTCTGTGCACCCCAATATTTGTCGGCGGGGACCTCGAGGGGGCCAAAGCTGTCGGATTCGGTGCGGGTTGCGGTCATGAGAGTTCTCCGGAAACGCTAGGTTGTCGGGGGTTTAGCGACTGTCTTGGTGCCGTGCAACGGAAAGCGCCGCACGATCTTTGATGTCGGTTTGCGTGTTTGCGATAACGCTGTCCACGCCCGGCCTCTTGTTGCGCCTGTGATGCCTGCCATGCCGCGCCCCGGCGTGCCCGGATGTGCCATGGAGTGCCATGCTCGCCCCGACGCCCCAGGGTGTGTCTTGGAGAGCCACGCCGCGCCCCGACGTGCCAGGGTGTGCCGTGGTCTGCCGTGACACGTCTTGGGCTTTGGTGCCGCCGATAAGCGCGCAATCGTGACGATCCCTTTGCGCCTTGGATCGTCGCTGCAGGTATGCCCTTCTACCTTGCCCCACCGTTTTGCCCCGCTGCCCTTGGCAGACCGGTGAACGGGCCTGCGCCTGCGAACACTCAGGCCGCGATAGGCCTGTGTGTCTGCCACGCGAGGGGCGCGGATCGGCAGGCCAGTTTGGGAATTGGTTTGGGATTGGGTGTGGCGTGGATCAATTTTGATCCACTCGGCGAAACAGGGCTGCTTGATGGTTCACTTTTGATACAGATTTCCCTGCGAAGGTATGGCAACTCGCCAAGGATCGATGAAATGTCAAAACCCTCAATGGACTGGACTGGTTTGCCCTATTTTCTGGCTGTCGCCCGCGGTGGCAGTCTTCGGGCGGCTGCCGATGCAATGGGCGGCAATCATGCCACGGTCGACCGACACATCCGGGCGATGGAGGCCGCATTTGATGTCCAATTGTTTGATCGTACCCGCACCGGATTGCATCTGACCCCGCGAGGAAAGGCCCTCTTGCCAGAGGCTGAGGCCGCAGAACGGGCGGTTCAGGGACTTTGTCAGCGACTGCAGGGAAAGGAGCGGAAGCCATCAGGCACTGTGAAGTTGCTGGTGCCTGCTTTGCTCAGTCAGCTGTTCATGGGCCCGATATTGGGCCGGTTTTCCCGGGCCTATCCCGAAATTGACCTTGATGTTTCCGATGCCGACCAGCCAAGGAGTGCGCTTTTAGGGGATGCCGACCTTGCGGTTCGTATCTCCCACAAGGCCGCTGAGGATGCAGCTTGGCACCATGTGTCCACGTGTTCCCATGCCGTTTTTGCGGCACAACGCTATCTGGATCTGCATTGGTACAAACGCGGCCCCAAGGGCGAGGGCCTGTGCTGGGTGGGCGCGGGCGATCATGAAGACCGATCGGTCTGGGTCGAACGCAGTCCCTTTCCGATGGCGCGCGTGCGCCACCGCTTGCGCAATTCCGCGATGGTGTGTCCGATGATCCTTGAGGGGCAGGGGATGGGGTATCTGCCTGTCTGTTTCACCACACAGTACCCTGATTTGGTGCGTGTGCCCGGCACCAGAACTATCACGGACCGGTCTGTCTGGGTTGTTCTGCAAGCGGGCTCAGGCCAGAGCGAGCCTGTGCGTCTGCTGGCCGAGTTCCTGATCGCCCAGTTACAGTCTCTGAGCGACCGGTTTATCGGCGATGAAGCGGACGGGTGTGATGGAAAATCCACCAGACTCAGGGCGCATTGATTGCACCGTTTGGCCGTATTTCCCGGCTCCGAGAACAGAGCGGCGACATGAAAGTCCGTCTTGGCTGCGCACTGCATGGATGGCAAAGCTGCGATCTTTTCACGGCTGAGCACGCGTCGATGGCAAGCGCGTTTCCAGAGGAGGCATACTCATTAAGTTCAGTGCCTGGCTGTGGCGCGACGCTCCTGACGCCCATGGCGGCTGTTTCTGACCGCCGCGCCACACAGCGACGACGTTGGTACGTAGGCCCTGCTTGGCATCTGGCGAACCGCCGGACACATGCTCTTTGACTGCGGCACCGGTGCGGATTGGTATCGCGACACGGTTGAAGAAAAAACCGGATCACGCCATGCAGTCCGTCACCCACGGGACCCAAGGTGCAGATCCCACATGATGCTGACCAGGCCAGAATCCACCACACAGTCAGAAACTGTTTTGTGCGCTCCAAAGGTCGCGGCGCGTGGCACCATGTGACGATGAATGCCCGAAAGTGTTCCTGTCCGACTGCGGGCTTGCTGCTGTGATCATGGCTGAATGATGACACCTGACCCTGGCCCCTTGCCGGTGGCAAATATCCCCGCTGCACTTGGCCTTGGCGTCGAATTCCATCAGATTTGTGGTGTGCTTTCCTGTTGGTGGGACGCGTCTGACAGGATCTGAGTGACGCCCCCGCCGGGCCATATCTGACCAAGTGAGCCGCCCAAGAGCTTGTGCTATAGCTGCGGCAGTGAAAGCGACACTGGCCCGCTTAAAAATGGAACGTGGGGCTTTCGATGTCAGACCGACCGCTGGAGTGAAGCGGGGAGGGCCGGCGCCGGAGGATCGGGGTCAATGAGCCTGCGCGGGTCGCAACGCGGCGGCGCAGCAGGGGGACCCGCAGCCTTGCAAAGCAAGATCGGGCCAGTGGTCATCTCAGCATGAGCCTGTGCGCAGCGCCTGCCGATCAGGCGCGGATTTCCGACATGGAGCGTCGCGAAAGCTGTCTGCGACACTGCCAGTCAGGCGCGCGCAGGTGTCTTGGTCGGGCTCACTTTCGAAAACTGTCGAGGCTTACAACCTCGGCGTCGGCCTTTTCCTGCAGAGGCTCTTCCGGCTCGGCGTCAGCCAGTGTTTCCTTGGGATCCTCGGCACCTTCAAGCGCCTGGAACTGCAGCCCGAATTCAACCGAGGGATCCACAAAGTTCTTGAGAGCGGCATAAGGGATGTACAGACGTTCAGGCACATCGCCGAAACTCAGCGTTACGGAAAAGCCCTCTTCCGTGACGTCGAGATCTTCAAACTCGTGCTGAAGAACGATGTTCATTTCACCCGGAAAGCGGTCCTTGATCCAATCTGCAAGCTCCACCTCTGGGTGGCTTGTGTCGAATGTGATAAAGAAATGGTGCTCTCCTGGAAGGCCGTGTTCCATCACATCCTGCAACACCACATAGATCACGCCGCGCATGGCGCTGTGCATGGCTTGATGCATCAGGTTGCTGTAGTCGATGCTGCGCGACATTGTCTGGGCTCCCTCAGGTTTCGCGCAGCATATTCGATTTTTTCGGAAACGAAAGGGTGCGGAGGTGAATTTCGACGGTTCAAATCAAGGACAACACCCAGGCGCTTGTGGCTGTAACACAAAGCGTCAGAATCGGGCCGCAGCGCAACCACAACATCAAAACCGCGGCCAGACCTGTTAGCCCCAGCGCGGTCGGATCAAAGCTTGCAATGTCAGGCTGGGGGAATGACAGCGCGCCGGGTCGTGATGGCACAATGCGGGTAAAATAGACATGCAGGGCGAACCAGACAGAAAGATTCAGGATGACGCCAACCACAGCTGCGGTTATGGCCTGCAGCGCTCCTTGCAGGCGGGGTCTGCCCAGCACGTGCTCGACATAGGGTGCGCCGGCAAAGATCCAGAGAAAACAGGGCACAAACGTCATCCACAATGTCAACAGGCCGGCACCCAGAGCGAGGGCCGTGCCCCCCCAGCTGTACCCAGTGATCATGCCGACAAATTGCGTGACCAGGATCAGGGGGCCGGGTGTCGTTTCTGCCAGCCCCAAGGCATCCACCATTTGCCCGGTGGTCAGCCAGCCCTGCGTTGTGACGACCTCTTGGGTCATATAGGCCAAAACGGCATAGGCTCCGCCAAAGGTGACAACGGCCAGCTGGGCAAAGAACGCCGCCATCTCGAACAGTCCCTCGTGGCCAAGAAACCAGAGGACTGCGAGGGGTGACAGCCACAGCGTGACCCAGACTGCGATTGTCTTGACCGATGTGCCGGTCTGGGGCCAGGCTGTGGGGGGATGCTGGATCGGTGCGGCGCGCATCCAGCCCCACAGGGCCGCGATTGCGATGATTGCCGGAAATGGCAGATTGACCAGAAAGATGGCGGCAAAGGCCGCAAGGGCGATGGCGTAGGCCGCAGGGCCGGACAAGGCCTTTTGGCCCAAAGTCCACAGGGCTTTGCCGACAATCACGATTACCGTGGCCTTGATGCCAAGCAGGGCGGCCTGTGTCGCGGGCTGTGTACCGTGGCTCGTGTAGAGAAGCGCCAGCGCAGCAATGACAAGGGCTCCGGGCAGGACAAACAGGGATCCGGCGAGCAATCCTCCGGCCACACCGCGTAACTTCCAACCGGCATAGGTGGCCAGTTGCATCGCTTCAGGACCGGGCAACAGCATGCAAAAGCTCAGCGCGTTCAGAAATTCTTTCTCTGTTAGCCAGGGGCGCTCTTCGACAAGTTCACGGTGCATTACGGCAATTTGCGCAGCAGGGCCGCCAAAAGACAAAAGCCCGATGCGTCCGAAGACACGCAGCAAATCAGGGGTTGGGGTCATGGTGTCTGCTCGTGTCTGGGTGGCCTTGTGCTTTGTGCGCATCCTGCAGATCTTGCCCGACAGTGTCGAGAGATCCCCTTGTCACGCCCGTCCCGGTGGATCTGCTGTGGTACCGCAGCTTTAGACCAAAGCGGCGGGAAAGACGAGATTGGCGACATTGGGAAAGCGCAGGTTTCTGTTGCCAGGTACCTGCAAACCCCGCCTGACGCGGCTAGGCGTCAGGGCTTAAAAGGTCGGTTTTTCGGACTGCTTACGCAGCCAGAGCTACCGGAGCACGATTGTCATTTGCAATTGTACTTGTCGGGCCGATACGGTGGCACCCCGCCGAGACAAAGCTAACCCCTTTAGACGTTCGTCGATCCTATTTCGTCCCCATGATCCCCAAATGAAGGATGTTGGTGGAGACGCCGGGTACCGCCCCCGGGTCCGATCCGCTTATTACGAGCGCGTTTATGTCCATAGTCCCGAAGGACGCTTTGAATATAGGGTCGCTCTTGTCCAAAGGGAAGGGGAATAACGCCGTTAAATTGGCATGGATTTGCGGACAGGTCTGTCATGGATAGCTGTGTCTGCCCGTTCTGTGAGGACTGGCTGGTGCAATGCCGTGGGATGCGGTTCTACACGGGATGTCAGGCCTGTCGCGCGCTGCGCGCCGCGACGACGTTTCGGCCCAGGTCCTGCGTGTAGTCACACAGGTCCTGCAAGGCCTGATCCGTGTCGGTTGCTGTGCGCAGCTCCAGTGCCTCTGCGATACGCATGTGAAGACGGATGATCGTCTTGCGAGAACGTGCCGAGAAGGTGATCATGTTCATCAACGGTTGCATGGCCTCGACCGCGCCGGCCAACTGGTAACTGAGAACCGGATTGCCAGCTGCGTCCACCAAAGCGCGATGAAACGCCACGTCGGACTCGCAAAATGCCTCATCTGTCAGATCTGCTCGGCTTTGACGCTCTATCTCGGAGCGCATGGTCGCCAGATGATCTTCGCATCTTCGGGCCGCGGCAAGAGGGGCAATGGCTCGTTCCATCGCGTAGCGCGCTTCACAGGCGACTTCGAAGGTAACGGCGTTCATGGACAGCAAAAGTGTGGAAGTGGTGATCTGCTGACCATAGGCCTCTTCGAAGGACAATCGATTCACAAAAGCCCCGCCGAAAGCTCCGCGTTGCGTGCGGATCAGCGATTGCGCAGCAAGCCGCTTGAGCGCCTCGCGTACGGTGGCGCGAGACACTTCGAATTGCTCGGCCAATTCGGCCTCGGACGGCAATCTGTCATCTACAATCAACTTTCCGGTCATGATCGCGTCGCGAATGGCCGAAGCAATCTGAGCCGAAAAATCGGCAGAGCTGTTGGGGTCAATTTTCATTGTCAGACATTTAAATGTCTGACATTCATAAAGGCAACAGCTGAGTCGAAGGCATGAGGTATTTTGTGACGCGGGATTATGTACGCAGCGGTCTATGGCTTGTGTTTTTCGGAGGCATCTTGTTGGCCTGGTGGTGGCTTTACCAGATGGCGATGGGCATGGATCTGGATCTGATCGGTCGTCCCGGGCCAATGGGTCAACGCATGGCGGCGATGGATCCGCGTATGGACATGTATATGCCCATGGCAGAATTCTGGCCGCTGTTTCTGATGTGGGCTGTGATGATGGCGGCGATGATGTTGCCGACGCTGGTGCCGACATTGACCGCCTACGAAGATCTGATGGTCAGCGCCGATGGAACGCGGGCTGGATGGCTGGGCGTGATTGCGGGATATTCCTTGGTCTGGGTGGTCTACGCGGCAGCGATAACGGGTGTGCAACTGGCTTTATTGTTCGGCGGTGTGATCGACATGCTGGGCGTTCCCAAGGCCACATGGGTCGCAGGTGTCCTGCTGATAGTGGTCGGGCTGTTCCAGTTCACGCGGGCCAAGGAAATCTGTCACGGTGTCTGCCACAGTCCGATCACCTACTTCATAGGGCACTGGAAGACCGGGTTCGCCGGGGGGCTTCGCATGGGGGTTGGCCTTGGCGCATTTTGCGTTGGCTGCTGCTGGGGGTTCATGGCTTTGGGCTTTGTCGGCGGCGTCATGAGCCTGCTTTGGATGGGTTTGGCGACCCTGTTCATGGTGCTCGAGAAGTTGCCTCAAATTGGTCACGTGGTGACGAAACCCATGGGCGGATTGCTTATTGCCGGGGGGATCGTCGTTCTGAGTGCGCCTCTGGTCGCGGGATAAAGGAGAAGACAATGGCACCTAGAAAACGCCCTGAGGCAGATCGCCTGCCGGTCAGCCAGCGGATCGACCAGCGCGTCGACAACCCCAAGCGTCGCCGGATGACCCCAACCGATTGGGCCATCAAGGGAGAGCTTTTCATGAATTGCTCGTGCACTGTTTTCTGTCCCTGCGTGGTCAGCCTTGGCAAGCACCCGCCGACAGAAGGGGATTGCAAAGCCTGGATGGCAATCGCGATCGACGAAGGCCACTACGAGGGCGAGGATCTGACCGGTCTGAACGTCGGTTTGATGGTTGAAATCCCGGGGCGCATGGCCGAAGGCGGCTGGAAGGTTGCAGCCTATGTGGATGAACGCGCCAGTGGCAAGGCCTACAGCGGGTTGCTCCAGATTTTCTCTGGGGCTGCGGGGGGGACAACGGGTCTCTTTACCATGCTTGTCAGCGAAATTATCGGCGCCGAACGTGAAAAAGTTGACATCGTTCGCGATGGCAAGCGGCGAGGGTTGTACATCGGACGCAAAATCCAGGGCGAGATCGAGATGCTTGACGGCGCCAGCCCCGATCATCCGGTCATGATGTCAAACACAAAGTACTGGATGGGTCCGGATATCATCGCGGCACGTGGCCTTAAATCGAAGGTGCGTGACTTCGGCAAGATCTGGGATTTCGGCGGCAAGTCGGCCGAGATTTGCGCGATCGACTGGAGCGGGCCCAAATGACCCTGGGTGTTGAGTACTGCCGCCTCATGGCGCGGTACAACGCCTGGCAAAATCACTCAATCTATCACGCTGCGCTCTGTTTGGACGACACCGCACGTCAGGAGGACCGCGGCGCATTCTGGGGGGGCATACAGTCAACGCTGGCCCATTTGATGTGGGGGGATCTGGTCTGGATCTCTCGCTTTGATGGGGGGGCAGGCGCGGATGTGGATGGCCGCGATGCATCCGACAGGTATGACTGGCCCACGCTTTGGCATGAAAGGCCCCTGTTGGATGCCCGTATCGCCGCCTGGAGCTGGTCGATCCTTGATGACGACCTGACTGGGGATGTGCGTTGGTATTCGGGGTTCCTCAAGTCCGAGATGACCCGCCCAAAGGCGCTCTGCGTCATGCAGCTTTTCAATCACCAGACCCATCATCGGGGGCAGGTACACGCGATGCTGACCGCAGCCGGCGCCCATCCCGATGACACTGATCTGCAACTGTTGCCCGAGGAGGTCCCTGAATGGCACTGATTGCTCCGTCCAGGCGCCTCCGGCGTACTCCCTTCACTGATGGTGTCGAGGCGTCGGGCGTCAAAGGCTACACGGTTTACAACCACATGCTTTTGCCGACAGTGTTCCGATCGGTAGAACAAGACTACAGGCATCTCAAGGAAAAGGTGCAGGTTTGGGATGTTGCCTGCGAACGACAAGTCGAGTTGCGTGGGCCCGATGCCGCACGGTTGATGCAGATGCTGACCCCGCGCGACTTGCGGGGAATGTTGCCGGGACAGTGCTTTTATATTCCGATCGTGGATGAAACCGGGGGCATGCTGAACGACCCGGTCGCCGTGAAACTGGCGGAGGACCGCTGGTGGATCTCGATTGCGGACAGTGACTTGTTGTTCTGGGTCAAGGGGCTTGCCTATGGCTGGCGGCTTGATGTGCTTGTGGATGAGCCTGACGTCTCGCCGCTGGCCGTTCAGGGCCCCCTGGCCAACGATCTAATGAGCCGCGTGTTTGGCGACGATGTGCGGGATTTGCGGTTCTTTCGCTTTGGCTGGTTCGAGTTTGAGGGCCGCAGTCTGGTGGTCGCACGGTCGGGCTATTCCAAACAGGGCGGGTTTGAGATCTACGTAGAGGGCAGCGACATCGGGATGCCCTTGTGGAATGCCCTGTTTGAGGCCGGACAGGATCTGGATGTCTACGCCGGTTGCCCCAACCTGATCGAACGGATCGAGGGAGGGTTGCTGAGCTATGGCAATGACATGGACCGCCGCAACACGCCCCATGAATGCGGGCTTGGCCGATTTTGCAACACGCAAACCGCAATTGGATGTGTCGGGCGCGATGCTCTGTTGCGCGTTGCGCAAGAGGGCCCCGTGCGGCAAATCCGGGCCATTGAGCTGCCCGGAGACAGCGTGCCGCCCTGTGATCGGCTGTGGCCGTTGATGGCGGGCGATGTCAAGGTCGGCCACATCTCAAGCGCAGCACACTCCCCTGATTTCGGGTGTGGTGTGGCCATTGGAATGGTGCGCATGACCCACTGGGATGCCGGCACCGAACTGACCGCAATCACACAAGATGGGCCGCGCATGGCGCGGGTGCATGAACGTTTCTGGAAATAGTCAAGGGAAGACCGCAGGGTCATCCCGGCACAGGAGGATAAAGCATGTTCAACGCATTGGTTGTTGAAAAGGACGAAGACAGTGGAAAAACCTCGGCGGCGGTCACGCAGGTCGGACTGAATGATCTTCCCGACGGCGATGTCGTTGTTGCGGTCGAGTATTCCACGGTGAATTACAAGGACGGATTGTGCATCGGACCGGGTGGGGGCCTTGTCCGCACCTATCCGCATGTGCCCGGCATTGACTTTGCCGGAACAGTCGAGACATCCGAGGATGAGCGCTACAAGCCCGGTGACAAGGTGGTGCTGACCGGCTGGCGTGTCGGAGAAGTGCATTGGGGCGGTTACGCGCAAAAGGCACGGGTCAAGGCAGACTGGCTGGTGCCGCTGCCAAACGGGCTTGATACCCGCATGGCAATGGCTGTCGGCACGGCGGGATTCACGGCGATGCTGGCTGTTATGGCGCTGGAAGATCACGGGCTAAAGCCGGGTCAGGGGCCGGTTTTGGTCACCGGTGCCGCGGGCGGCGTCGGCTCGGTTGCCACTGCTATCCTGTCGAACCTGGGATATGAGGTCGCGGGCGTCACCGGTCGTCCCGAAACCGAGGACTATCTGCGCGGCCTCGGCGCCACCCAGATTGTGGCACGCGACGAAATCAACGAGACGACCAAGCGCCCGCTTGAAAAAGAGATGTGGTCAGGCTGCGTCGATGCCGTGGGCGGCGCCATGCTGGCGCGGGTCCTGGGCCAGATGAAGTACGGCGCCTCGGTTTCGGCCGTTGGTCTGGCAGGCGGCGCGGGTCTGCCTGCAACGGTGATCCCCTTCCTGTTGCGGGGCGTGAACCTCTTGGGCATCGACTCGGTCATGCAGCCCTATGAAAACCGCCTGCGCGCCTGGGAACGGATTGCCAGCGATCTGCCCGCTGACAAGCTGGAGGCGATGATCCACCCTGCAACGCTGGGCGATCTGCCTCAGTTGGGGGGCGACATCCTGAAGGGGCAGGTCAAGGGCCGCGTTGTTGTGGATGTCAACGGCTGATCCGTCTCAAGGATCAATTTCAGCGAAAGCAATCGACGTCCCCATCTTCAGATAGCGCAGCTTGGCCGGACGACTTTCTTGTCTGGCCAAGCGCACCAGACGCTGGACATCGGACAGGCGGCTAACGGGAACGCCGTCAATTTCCTGAATAATATCCCCGACACGAATACCACGCGTGTAGGCACTCGTCTTCCTGTTCACAGCCGACACGCGCATACCACGAAGACGTGGAACCAATGTCATTCCAAACGTATCGCTTGGGGTGCCAAAGGAATCTTGCCCGACCTGTGTCTGCCCCAAAAAATCACGCCCGGGCTGCGTTTCAGCCAGGGCTGCCAGGGCCGCTTGAAGCGCGTCTTCGAGTTCCGCTTTTTCCACCGCCCACGCGTTTTTGCCATTCAAGAGCTGCTCACGGGCCTTGGCCAGATCGAACTCCATTCGTTCCAGCTGCGCAGAAAAAACTGCGTTGTCCACCGCCAGATTATCATTTTCTTCAAGCATGGAATCACTTGTTGCCAGTGCCTCGGCCAACGCTAGGCGAAGTTGGTCTATATGAGCCGACAAAGAAGCGACTTGGTCTTTTAAAACGTTTTCCTGTTTTTTGCTTGCCGTCAGCTCATCTAGTATTGCTGCCCTCTCAGCCATTTGTTGGGCGAGTTGTCTCCGCATGGCCTCGTACTCGTTTTTCAGATCCTCCATCTCCACCGATGACAGGTTAGTCGGGTCAGGATCTGCACGAAGATTGTTCAGCCGGGCGCGTGCAAAGGCCGCGAACCGGCCATTTGGATATGTATCCAGATAAGCTTTCAACAAGGCGGGATCGCGAGAGCTGCGGATTTCGTCGATCATCATCAGTTCGATCTGTGCATCTACACTGTCAAAAGGTGCGGCATCAGTCACCACAGGATTTGTAACGCCGTTTGCCTTGGCGGTAAGCAGGACCGGATCGTCCCCTCCCAACTCGTCATAATAGGCTGGTGACTGTTCGTGCCCCGCCTGCGCGGCCAGTTTGCGCACCTCTCCACGGGTGGCAAGTGCGAGCCCACGCAGGGTCACGCCGGGCTCGGCCAGTTTGTCCAGCAGCACGCGGGTAAAGACTGAATGCACCCGGTCGCTTTCGCCCGGCAACCGGTCCAGCGCGACCTGGCCGTAGCCCGCCGCATAGATCGAAAACGTGCCCTGCGGCATGGTGGCGGCGCGGGCCAAGCCCCGGGTCGCGCCGACGCTGCGGCCATCGGGGTTTTCGATCGGGTTGTTGCGGCAGGCGTCCAGAATGGCGACCGAGATGGTCGCGCCGCTGTCGCGCATCGCCGACAGGATGTGCTGTTCATGGATCGACAGGCTCGCCATCCGCTGGTCTTCCATTCGCCGTGTGCTTTGCGGAGGGCGAATGTCTGACGGCAGCAGGTAGTTGCCGCCCGCAAGGTTGATGCCATGGCCCGCATAGAAGAACATCGCCAGATCGCCTTCGCCAAGCGAGCTGGTGAAATCAAAGAGCATCTGGATGAAGTCGCCGTAGTTCAGATCTTCGCCGTGGAACACCTTGAAGCCGTTCTTGCGCAGGGCCTCGGCCATGGCGCGGGCGTCGTTGCGGGCGGTGTGCAACTGTTCAGAGGCAGGAAGATGCGGGTAGGCGTTGTTGCCAACAACCATGGCCACACGCTGCGCAGCACAGGCCGGAAAACTGAGTGATAGAAACAGGATGGCAACAAGACGGAGCAATTTAGCCTCCTTCAATTCAATTCAATTCAATTCAATTTCACGAAGCCTAGCTGCCATTTCGTTTTGAACCAAGCCCGAAATTCCGGGCTTGGCTGTGTGTCGGCTGCGCTTAGCCCGCTTCGTAAAACCCGATCGAGTTTCCATCCAGGTCCTCGGCGTAGAAGAACCGTCCAACGGGCAGGGGAATCGGGTCAGAGAGCACAGTGCCGCCCGCAGTCTCGACACGTTTCATGATGTCCTCGGCTGTGCCTTCGGCGGCCAGATGCAGCGTCGGGCCGGTTCCTCTTGGCGCGGGTTTGCCCGGATAAAGGTGCATGGCAATGCCCTCTTCCTCGCTGAACGGGCGAAAAATTGCCATCGGATTAGGGCCGTTTTCATCGATCATCATCTTTGCGCCGATGACGGCTGAATAAAAGGCCGCGGCCTGATCAAGGTCGGTGACGGGCAGTTCTCCCCAGACAAGGTAGTTGGGTGTATCATAGGCCATTCAATGTGCTCCAAGTGTTTGGTGGTTCAGAGATCCCGGAGATATCAAAGGGTCCTGTCAGTTTCTGTCAGGACGTTCCGCAGGGTGCGACTTGACGGAGTTTTCAAACCACTGTTCTCTGCGGCAGACTGAACAGGAGACCCCGATGTTGGATATTGATTTCGTACGCGCCCAGTTTCCGGCCTTTGCTGAGCCGTCGTTGCAAGGTCAGGCATTTTTCGAAAACGCCGGGGGGTCTTATACCTGTGCGCCGGTGATCGACCGGCTGACGCGGTTTTACCGCGAGCGTAAGGTCCAGCCCTACGCCCCGTACAAGGCGTCTACTCTTGCCGGCGAAGAAATGGACGAAGCGCGTTTGCGTCTGGCGCGTCTGTTGGGTGTCGAGACCGATGAGGTCAGTTTCGGGCCGTCCACGACGCAAAACACCTATGTTCTGGCGCAAGCGTTTCGGTCGTTCCTGTCGCCGGGCGAGGCGATCGTGGTCACCAATCAGGACCACGAGGCAAACACGGGCCCCTGGCGGCGTTTGGCCGAGGCCGGGATCGAGGTGCGTGAATGGCAACTCGACCCTGTGACCGGGCAACTGGATCCGCAGGATCTTGCGGCGCTTCTGGATGAAAACGTGCGGCTGGTCTGCTTCCCGCATTGTTCAAACGTGGTCGGTGCGATCAACCCTGTGGCAGAGATCACGGCGCTTGCACATGCCGCCGGAGCTTTCGTTTGCGTTGACGGCGTCAGCTATGCGCCGCACGGGTTGCCGGATGTCGGCGCGATGGGCCCCGATATGTATTTGTTTTCGTCATACAAGACTTATGGACCGCATCAGGGGATCATGGTCCTGCGCCGTGCGCTGGGCGAGACGCTGCCAAACCAGGGGCACTACTTCAACGCTGATAGCCTGTACAAGCGGTTTACACCGGCTGGTCCAGACCACGCACAGGTCGCGGCCTGCGCGGGCATTGCCGATTATGTGGACCTTTTGGCAGGGCATCACGGCACTGATTCTGCGGGTGTTCATGATCTGATGCGCGGGCACGAGGTGACCTTGTTGCAACCCCTGCTGGACATGCTTTCTGCGCGGAACGATGTCGGGCTGATCGGACCAACGCAGGCTGCAGAACGCGCGCCGACGGTGGCGGTTGACCTGCGTCGGGCTGCAGAGCCCGTGGCGGCAGAATTGGCCCGACACGGCATCATGGCAGGTGGCGGAGATTTCTATGCCGTGCGCGCTCTGAAGGCGATGGGCATCGATCCCCAACAGGGGGTGTTGCGGCTCAGTTTTGTACATTACACCACGGAAGACGAGATCGCCCAATTGATGCGGGCGCTTGAAGAGGTGTTGTGACGCTGGCCCGTTGACGCCCGTTCGTTGACTCGGGCGGTTCCACCGCTATGTCCCCGCAAGACACTGGCAAAGGACTGCCCGAATGACATTGACCCCCGTTGTGGTTTGGTTCCGAAGGGACCTGCGTCTGGAAGACCATGCGGCACTCAGTTGGGCCTCGGAAACGCGGCGCCCGGTGATCCCATTGTTTGTTCTGGACGATGCGTTTTCGGCCATGGGCGCTGCATCGAAGTGGCGTCTTGAACACTCTTTGAAGGCGCTGGATGAGCAGCTCAGGGGGCTGGGCTCTCGTCTGATCCTGCGGCAGGGCGCCGCGCATGAGGTTGTGCCACGTGTGATGGCGGAAACCGGCGCTCAGTCGATAGCCTGGTCGCGCGCCTATGACCCTGCCTCGGTGACGCGCGATACCAAGATCAAAGCCGACCTGGTCGCACAGGGGATCGACGTCCAAAGCTTTGCCGGTCACGTGTTGTTTGAACCCTGGAGCGTTGAGACAGGGACTGGAAGCTTCTACAAGGTCTACACGCCTTTCTGGAAGTCCGTGCGCGACCGGGTTGTGCCGTCGCCGCTTCCGCAGCCCGTGGCGTTCACCACACCTGCGGTCTGGCCGGCAACTGACAGCTTGACTGCCTGGCGCTTGGATCGGGGGCTGGGTCGGGGGGCGGACATTCTGGCGCGCCATACGCAGGCCGGAGCCGTTGCCGCCCGAAAGCGTCTTACAGCGTTCACGGCAGAGGCAATGTCGCGCTACGGTGATCAAAGGGATGTTCCCACGGCGCAGGCAACCAGTGGATTGTCCGACCATCTGACCTGGGGCGAGATCAGCCCACGCATCTGCTGGCATGTTGGCCTTGCGGCCCGCGAAATCGGCAATCCCGGAGCGGAAAAGTTTCTGCAAGAGGTGGTCTGGCGCGACTTTGCCTATCACCTGTTGTGGCACACACCCCAGATCCTGACGCAGAACTGGCGCCCGGGCTGGGACCAGTTTCCCTGGTCTATGGATGATCAATCGCAGCAGGTTATGGCCTGGAAACAGGGGCGAACCGGGATTCCGTTTGTCGATGCGGCGATGCGCGAAATGTATGTAACTGGCCGCATGCACAACCGTGCCCGCATGGTTGCCGCGTCCTTTCTGACCAAACACCTGCTGGTGCATTGGTCGGTCGGCCAGAAGTGGTTTGAAGAGTGCCTGACAGACTGGGACCCGGCGTCAAACGCCATGGGGTGGCAATGGGTGGCAGGATGCGGACCGGACGCAGCGCCATTCTTTCGGATCTTCAACCCTGTGTCGCAACAAGAAAAATTCGACCCCAAGCGTGGCTATGTGACCCGTTGGATCGCCGAAGGCCAGGCGCGTCCACATCCTGACGCCTTAAGTTTTTTTGATGCGATACCCCGGAACTGGGCCTTGTCACCCAAGGCGCGCTATCCGGCGCCGATCGTCGACCTTAAAGAGGGGCGAGCCCGGGCTCTGGCGGCTTATTCAGACCGCGATAAAACACCGCCCCTGGCCGTTGGGCAAAACGCCTAGGCTGCGGTCTGGCGCATCCGCGCTCTGGGGGCCTGGGGTGCCGCAAAGTCCTGGTGCCGTTTTGGCTCCTTCATTTGGTATGTTGCAACGGGGGCGGCAGGGTCCACGCCTGCGCCTGGGTCATGGCGCTGACTGCACAGGGCTGACGTGCATTGGTGACACATCTTGGACCGATTGATGGAATTTGCGCTTTTTCCGACCCCTGCGCTGCGGTAACCCATAAGACATGAGCCTCGTGATTGACAATCTTTCGGTGGCACGCGGTGGCATTCCGGTGCTGGACGGTGTGAGCTTTGCGCTTCGTGCCGGTCGGGCCCTTGTGGTGCGCGGACCAAACGGGGCGGGCAAGACCACGCTGTTGCGCACTGTTGCAGGGCTGCAACCGCCGGCACAGGGTGTGATCGCGGGCGATGAGGACACCATCGCCTATGCCGGGCACGCGGATGGCTTGAAGACAATGCTGAGTGTCAGTGAAAACCTGACGTTCTGGGCGCAGGTGTTTGGTACGGCTGATATTGAGCCCGCTGTACATGCCTTTGACCTTGTGCCGTTGCGCGACCGGCTGGCTGGCACGCTGAGTGCGGGCCAAAAGCGCCGCCTCGGCTTGGCGCGGCTTATGGTGACGGGGCGGCCCATCTGGGTTCTTGATGAACCAACGGTATCGCTTGATGCAGCCTCTGTCGCGCTTTTTGCCCAGGCTGTGCGCCGACATCTGGAAGACGGAGGCTCGGCGCTGATGGCCACCCACATCGACCTTGGATTGGCAGAGGCTGATGTGTTGGACATAACTCCGTTTCGGGCTGCTCCGCGCGCGGCCGCCAGCGATGAGGCCTTCTTGTGATTGCGCTGTTGCGACGTGATCTGGCGCTTGCCATCCGCGCGGGCGGAGGATTCGGTCTGGGATTGGCGTTTTTCCTCATCGTCACGGTTCTTGTGCCCTTTGGTGTCGGTGCGGATACAGCTTTGCTGGGGCGGATTGCGCCTGGTATCCTCTGGGTGGGATCGCTTTTGGCCTGTCTTTTGTCGTTGGATCGTATTCTGGCACTGGACTGGGAGGACGGCTCGTTGGACCTGTTGGCTACAGCGCCCTTGCCGATGGAGGGGGTCGTCAGCATCAAGGCGTTTGCACATTGGATCACCACCGGTCTGCCCCTCGTCGCTGCCGCGCCGATGCTGGGCGTGTTGCTGAACCTGCCGGGCCCCGGTTACGTTTGGCTGTTTGTCTCGCTGGCGCTGGGCACTCCGGCGCTAAGCGTCATCGGCACGTTTGGTGCGGCTTTGACCGTCGGGCTGAAACGTGGAGGCCTGCTGATGTCATTGTTGGTGCTGCCGCTTTACGTGCCAACGCTGATATTTGGCGCAGAAGTAGCCCGCCGTGGCGCTGAAGGTAGCGCGGTGCAAACACCTCTTTTGATGCTGGCCGGGATCAGCTTTGGAGTCACGGCTCTTTTGCCATTCGCCTCTGCGGCGGTCCTGCGGATCAATCTGCGGTGATTGTCGGCGCAGTCGGGTATTCCGTGATTGAACATGGACGCAATCAAGGCTAGCTCAGAGGCATGTCACTTTGGGAATATGCCAATCCGGTCAAATTCATCCGCGCCACCGACAGGGTGTTGCCTTGGATTTCGATCCTAGCGATTTCCTCTCTGACCATTGGATTGGTCTGGGGGTTTTTCTTTACACCAGATGATTTCCGACAGGGATCTACCGTCAAGATCATCTATTTGCACGTGCCCGCCGCCCTGATGGCGATCAATGCCTGGCTGATGATGTTGGTCGCGTCGCTGATCTGGATCGTGCGTCGCCACCATGTCAGTGCGCTGGCCGCGCGCGCAGCGGCGCCCGTTGGCGCCGCGATGACAGTTATCGGGCTGGCAACCGGTGCCATTTGGGGTCAGCCCATGTGGGGCACCTGGTGGGCCTGGGATCCGCGATTGACCTCATTTCTGATCCTGTTCTTGTTCTACCTGGGATATATTGCCCTTTGGCAAGCGATCGAGGATGACGACACAGCGGCGGATTTGACCTCGATCCTGTGCCTTGTCGGGTCTGTCTTTGCACTGCTCAGCAGGTATGCGGTGAACTTTTGGAACCAAGGTCTGCACCAGGGCGCATCCGTCATGCGGGCCGGGGCTTTGGCCGGGGACACCCAAGAGCGCGTGAGCAACGTATTTTTCCTGCCGTTGATGGTCTGTATCGTCGGGTTTGTGCTGTTGTTCGTTGCGCTGGTGTTCTTGCGGACCCAAACCGAAATCAGGGCGCGTCGTACCCGGGCGCTGATCGCGAGGGAGCACGCATCATGATGCCTGATCTTGGAAAATATGCAGCTGCGGTGCTGTCCTCTTACGCGGTGTCGCTGGCGTTGCTGGCCGTGTTGGTTTGGGTCAGTGTGCGTCGCGCCCGCCGTGTAAAGGCCGAGCTGGACAAAGTCGAAATGCGAGATCGTTCCGATGGCTAGAATCTCCCCATTCATGATCGCGCCACCAGTCATATTTGCTGGTTTGGCGGCTCTCTTCTACGTTGGCATGTTTCGCGAAGATCCCACCGGGCTGCCCTCAACGCGTGTTGGACAGCCCGCGCCGGCAGTGACTGAGGTGGCATTGGTTGGTCACCCCGCCGTGTCAGCAGAGATGCTGACAAGTGGTGAGGTGACATTGGTGAATTTCTGGGCCAGTTGGTGCCCGCCTTGTCGCGCCGAACACCCCAAGCTGTTAGAGATGCAAGCGGCCGGGCTTCGGGTGATAGGTGTGAATTTCAAGGATACCGAAGGCGCCGCTGCGCAGTACCTCGTGGAGGACGGCAGCCCGTTTTTGGCCGTCGCTTTCGACCCCAAAGGCCGAACTGCAATTGACTGGGGGGTCACAGCTCCGCCAGAGACATTTATCATCGACGGTGATGGAACAGTGCTCTATCGCTTTGCCGGACCTCTGGTCGGAAGCGATTATGAACAGAGGTTCAAGCCGGAACTCGACAAGGCTTTGGCGAACTAACCACCCTGTCGCCCCAAGTCACCAGCGCCCCAAATCCGGGCTGTATTTATGGCGCATGTGATTGGATACACGGGCTTTGCGCCCGACTGCGTTGACCGACTTCATGACCCGCCAGAGCCGTTGGGCTCAGGCGCGCTTGGTCAGTGATGATCACCTGATGTGCAGCTTAAACCCGAACTTGGGGCCGGGCAGGGAACGTGCGGCTGACTGATCGCGCTGGCGCCAATCACAGCCAATAGAACCAAGGCCCCCCCTTGTAACAACGTCAATGTCTTCATTCGTGCAAACTCCTCTTGGACGGATATGCACCTGTCCAAGTGGGTCTGCGGGGGGATTTTTCACCCCTCGCGGCCTGTTGCATATGGTCACAGTCTGTGAGCCCGCTTCCCCCGAACGCTGCGGGCTTAAGCGGCTTTCGACCTGCCTGACCCGGGTCGACGCGGCCCACGCTTGCCTGGCGCACCGTTCGAGGACCGCCGCGGACGCCGTCGGGGGCCTTTGCGCGCCGGCCGCTCTTCGGCAGTGTTGCCTTGCGGAGGTTCGCCGCTGGCCGTGGGGATTTCAATCTTCATAAGCTTGTGAATCTGACGCAGCAGCTTGGCCTCATCGGGTGCGCAAAAGGCGGTCGCCTCCCCTTCGCGACCGGCACGCGCGGTGCGTCCGATCCGGTGGACATAATTGTCTGGCACCTCTGGAAGGTCGTAGTTGACCACAAGGGCGACACCCGGAATATCAATCCCGCGCGCGGCCACGTCGGTGGCCACCAACACCGTCACTGTGCCCTCGCGGAACGCCTTGATCGCGCGATCCCGCTGCCCCTGGCTTTTGTTGCCGTGGATTGAGGCTGCGTTGAATCCGTCCGCGACCAGACCTTTCATCAGCTTTTCAGCTCCGTGCTTGGTGCGGGCGAACACCAAGGACAGAGCCTGGGTATCCTGCGAGAGAATTTCGCGCAGTTTGGCCGGCTTTTCTGCGCGCGGCAGAAAGTGAACCGTCTGCGCGATCTTGTCAGCGGCTTTGCCGGGTGGAGAGACCTCAATTCGTTTTGGGTGATCCAGATAGGCCTGGCTAAGCTCTTCCATCTGTTTGGGCATGGTGGCTGAAAACAGCATGGTCTGACGCGGAGTCCCAAGATGCGGTGCAATCCTGCGCAACGCGTGGATGAACCCCAGATCAAGCATCTGGTCGGCTTCATCAAGAACAAGGTGGCGGGCTTGTGACAAGGTCAGCGCTTTTCTGTCCATCAGATCAATCAAGCGGCCCGGCGTCGCAACCAGAATGTCTGCGCCGCGGTTGAGCAGCTGTATCTGCTTGTTGATTGACTGTCCGCCCACGACTGTGACGACACGAATGCGTGTGTCCCGTGTCAGCGTTCGAAGACTCTCTGCGATCTGATTGACCAGCTCGCGGGTCGGCGCAAGGATCAGTGATTTGACGGTCTTGGGGGCGGGTTTGCCCGGCGCCTGCATAAGTTGGTGGATCAGTGGCAGACCAAAGGCAAGTGTCTTGCCGGTTCCAGTTTGCGCAATGCCCAGAATATCTGTGCCTTCCAGCGCCAGCGGAACAGCCTTTTGCTGAATCGGGGTTGGGGTGGTCAGTTTGGCCGCTTCAAGTGCGGTCAGCAATTTCGGCGCTAGGCCGAGAGATGAAAAATCGGACAAATAAGCTCCTTTGGCGCAGGTCGCTGCGCGCAGGGGTAGGGGCCGCGTCGGTTGCGGCGAACGAAGGGGGCGCAGACCAGGTTGGCTGCGTCTAGAACCCTGCGTGATTGGGAACCGGAAAGTGAAAATGCTGATGCGCAAAGTATGGCGCGGCTGGCTCACGCGGCAGCGCAGCATTGCACAGCCTTTGCCAGAGCGACCCCGCTTTGTCAAGGCGGCAGGCCTGCTCTTGCCAATCAGGACTTTGAAACGATTGGGGTCTCTGTGTCACAGGCGTCCCGAATGTGTGTGTCCAGATAGAGTGTTTTCAGTCTTGCCGACCCTGTCGTGGTTGGGTCACGGATGCGAAAGCCTGCGTTTTACATCACCTCGTCGTGGCCTTTGTCACGCAGAGACAGAGCAGGCAAGCGATATGCCTGATCCGCATAAGAGCCTTGTTTGCGAACAACAGAGCCGAATTGGTTGGCGCCCTGTCTGGCCTGATTGACTGCCAGAGATGCCCTGGTCACATCTGTCAACGGCCCGAAAGACAATGGGCCGGTGATCGCAATCCTCAAGGCTGCTCGACGCAGAGGGGCGGATTTCAGCGGGCAAACCGAGTCCGAAACCAAACCCATGTGTTGTCGGAATTCAGCCGCGGGAACCGACATGACACCGGAGGGCGATGTTTCCGGTCGCCCAATGTTGGAAATGCATCCTGCAGGACAGGTTCAACGCGGCCCCAAACGCGGGTCTTTGTCCCCGGCACAGATCGTCCGCAACGACGCGCCTGACCGAAGCGCGTCAGCCTCCGGGCGCTGTTAATCAGGGGACTGTCTGGCCCGGGCCCGTTCCTCACAATTTGAACAGCCGGTTGCTGTGCAGGATGGGTTTGACCGTGCAACATTCATCAATTGTCGGTCATGGGTGCGGGTGTTTGCCGGTGGTGAGGGCCATTTTGTGAAACCCTGACGATAATACTCGGCAAACTCTCAAAACCTTGATTGGTCATTTTACCTGGGCTTGGGTACGACTTGGTCTTGGTGATCTTGGAGACGGCACAGGCATGTTCAGGTTTTCAGCAGCGATGCTGGCATTTTGGTTCACATTTGCGGGGGGGCTTCAGGCCCAGCAAGTGGTTGTGGTTGAACTGTTCACCTCGCAGGGGTGCTCTGCATGTCCGCCCGCCGACAAATTGTTGAAGCAGATGGCCGGCCGTGACGATGTGATCCCGCTCGCGTTACATGTGGATTATTGGGATTACATCGGTTGGAAGGATGAATTTGCCCAACCAGCATTCACGGCCCGGCAAAAGGCCTATGCGCAGGCATCAGGGCGCCGGATGATCTATACACCGCAGATGGTTATCAACGGGCAGCAGGATGTCGTCGGCAACCGCCCCAAGGACGTCGAGGCTCTGATTGCGCAACATGCAAAACAGGCCATGCAGGTTGAGTTGGGCGTCACACGCATCGGTGGCCAAGTTCGAATCAAGGCTCGGGCCTTGGCAGCCATTCCATCAAGCGATGTGATCCTCGTCCGTGTCCAGGAAGAGGCCGTCATGGACATCACGCACGGTGAGAACGCAGGACACAGACTGCGCTATTCAAACATCGTCCGAGAGTGGGTACCTGTTGCCCGCTGGAGTGGCAAAGGCACGTTTGAGAGCACTTTTGACATTGAGGGTCAGCACAAAGTCGTCGTGCTGATCCAGGCCCGCAATCATGGTCCGGTCCTTGCCGGTGCGCGCTTGCGCTGACGTTCTGGTTTCCAACGCCGGTGGATCCAGAACCACTGTTCCGGGTGGTCTTTTATACGCGCTTCAAGCCGTTGTGTCGCGTCGCGTATCATGTCAACCGGATCACCGTGTTCGATTGGCTCTTCGATGAAGACGCGAAAGCTCATCCCGTCGGCCTGCCGCACCGCGAAATAGGGCACAAGCAGCGCGTTGGTGCGCAACGCCATGTCCGCAGCAGAGGTGAGGGTCGGAGCCGGCTTGCCCAGAAAGTCGATTTCGACCCCTCTGCTGTCATAGACGTCATGGGCGATCACGGCTTTGCCGCCCTTTTCCAGATGCCGGATCAACCCGATGGTGCCCTTGCGTCCTTGTTCAAAAGGAATTCCCGGCACCACGCGCATATTGGCGGTGTAATGCGCGTTGAAGTAGGGGTTGCTCATGCGTCGGAACAGGCCACCGACGTCATACCCGCGTGCAACAAGGGCGACGCGGGCGGCCTCGTAATTGCCGAAATGCCCTGTCAATAACAACACCGGCCTGCCCTCGGCGTGGGCCTGTTCGATGTGTTTTAGGCCGGTGCCTTCAATCTCGACCGCGGACATGCGGTCCATGAGGCCAACCAGATCGTAAAACTCGATAAAGGTCCGCCCAAACTGGTCACTGACCGCGTCGGCGATTTGGCGGCGCTCGGTCGCTGACATGTCGGGATGGATGTAGGCCAGATTGTCCATCGCGCGTTTTCGGTAGCCCGCGATCGGCGCGACAACATGAGACGTGAAGCGGCCCATGATCTGCAGGCGGGTCCTGAGAGGAAACCTAAGGACTGTCCAGATCATGGCGCGCAAAATTCTGTCGGACAGCCATTGGCCAAAGGTGCCTTTGATCTTGTTACTCTGTGTCGCGGCCATATGGGGCGGGTCCTTTGCCTGTCCGGGTCCAGACATAAGCAGGTGCCACGATAAGCTCAAGCGTTCGCGTTACGTGATATCTTCGACAGGTCTTAGGGTGATCTCACCTGCATCGGCCATGTCGCGAATGGCCTTCACGATCACCGACATTGCCGCTTCGCCGTCCTTAGGGCGCACAGTGTCAAGTGTTTGCATGTCGTCGCGCAACATGTCGGCCATCCGTTTGGACATGTTGCGCAGCATGAACTCGGCAGCGTCCTGTTCGTCCGGGCCCAGTGTTTCGGCCGAGACAAACGCAGTGATCAGAACCTTATGATCCACATCCCGCGTGATCTTGGGGACGTCGATTGGCTTTAGTCGGTTGGGCACATTCGCGAAGGTGAAAATTTCCCGGCGTACGGCCTTGGCGAAGGTGCTGTCCTGTTCTTCAAGGCTTTGCAACAGGCTTTCGCGGGTCTGGGTTTCAGAATAGTTCAGGATTGCGCCAAGCCTTTGGTTCGGAGTGGCGTTGAACGCGCGGGGCGGTTCTGCGTCAAGCTGGCTTGCCAGGCTTAGTCCAATCCGATCGACGGCGTCTGGCGTCACCTGGGTTGTCATTGACATGGCATAGGTGATACGCCGCGCTGTTTCACCGGGGATGCGCCCCAAGACCTCGGCGGCCTTGGCGACGTGGATCTTTGACAGCATGACGGCAGCGATTTCGATGCCTTCTGCCACAACCATCGCCTCGAGGCGATCGGGCGGCAGGGCAGCGATCCGGGCCCAGGGATCACCCAATTGGCGCACGCCGGCTTCCTTGCGCAAGCGGCGGGCGGTATGCGGACTGAGCTTGCCATCCAGCGCGTTCAAGGCCCCTTCGATCCCGCCGGGAAACGATAGGCCAACCGAATCAAGTTCATCGGCAAATTCCGTGACAACACTGTGCAGCGTGGCCCGGTCGACATAGCGCATCTGACCCAACTGCGCCGTAAGGTCGGCCTGCATGTCGTCGGGCAGGGCGGTCAAGGGCACATCGGCGCCTTCCGCCAACAAAAATTGCACGATGATCGCGGCTTTGGCGCGTCGGCTTAGCGCCTTGGGTGCGGATTGGCCAACTGCGGGCCTTGGGTCGATCGGTGCAAGCTGTGTCAATTGGTCCAAAACAAATCCCCCGGTCTGTTGACCGAGGGATACGTGATCAAGGTTAAGGATTGGTGCGTTTCAGTAGTTGTATGTGGTGCCGCTTTGGATCGCGAGGCGCAAAGAGATCTCGGCCCAAGTGCCGCGGCCACCGCGTGTGCGAATCTGCGTCAGTTGAGCTTGCGCCAGTTCATATTGGCCCGTTTCAACAAAGGCCTGTCCCATGTAGGAGCGCACAAGAATGTTGTCCGGATTGATGTCAAGCGCGCGACCGTAGGCGCGCATTGCCGCGTCCATGTCGCCCATCTTGCGCGCGGTGAAACCACGATAGGTATGGACCATGTCATGATCCTGGTCGGTGACAGCGTCCAGAACGATCTGAGCGGCCCCGAACTTGCCGGCATAGGCCAGCTCGCGGACAGCCTGCAGACGCTCGGCGTCATTCAAGGCTTCGTCCTGTGCGGCAACACATTCAAAGCTCTCTTGATCGAAAACCTGGCCGTCTTCGCATTCTGTCACGGTCTCTGTTTCCACAGGCGGATTGGTCTCAACACCTTCGACCTTTGGCGCCTGCTTTGGTTCTGCTTCGGCGGCGCTGTCATCGCTGACCGAGCCCGCAGCGAAAGCAATGGCGGGGGCTGTTGTAAGGGCGAGGGCAAGAAGCAGTCTCATGCGGGTCATCTCCTGTTGCAAAACCATGCCCGAGAGGTCCTGTTCACGAGCCCCAGCAGAATTGAACATTGTTCGGTTGGGATCAATGGCTGGATTCCAGACCCCGGACTGAAACACGGTGAAGACTGGAGTTTCTCGATGGAATGCCCCTGATCGGGGCATTCCATAGGTCTTTCTGTCCGCGCGGACTCATCCGTTCAATTTTGAAAACCGCGGCAGCATCGCCGAGAAATCCTGTCCGGCACCGTTTTCATCCTCGACAAAGGTCTGGTACAGATCTGTCGCGGCACGGCCCATCGGTGTTTGCGCCCCGGCGCTTTCTGCCGCCTGCTGGCTCAGTCGCAGATCCTTCAGCATCAGCTCAGCCGCAAATCCCGCCTTGTAGTCATTGTCCGCCGGCGAAGCTGGGCCAACGCCCGGCGCCGGGCAATAGGCATTCATTGTCCAGCTGTAGCCTGACGAGGTGCTGACCACATCGAACATCGCCTGACGGTCCAGACCCAGCTGATCGGCGAGCGCAAAGGCTTCGCATGTGGCAATCATGGTCACCCCAAGGATCATGTTGTTGCAGATCTTTGCCGCCTGGCCATTGCCTGATGGGCCGCAATGTACGGCCTTTTGTCCCATGATTTCAAATAGCGGCTTGGCCTTGGCCAGGCCCCTTTCAGATCCACCGACCATGAAGGTCAGTGTGCCGCCAGCCGCCCCGCCGATCCCGCCCGACACGGGGGCATCAAGCGGCAAAAGCTTCGCGTTTTCCGCCTGTTCAGCGACGGCGCGGGCGCTTTCCACATCGACGGTTGAGCAATCCAGAAGCACAGCACCGGGCGCCATGGCGGGGATGATCTGGTCGGCCACAGCGCGCAAGATTGCGCCGTTTGGCAACATGGTGATCACCACATCCGCGCCGCTTGCCGCCTCGGCCGCCGTGGCAACGCTGGTTGCGCCCTCGACCGTGACATCGGCGGTGTCGAACCCCTTGACCTGATGCCCGGCCTTCACAAGGTTCGCCGCCATCGGCGCGCCCATGTTGCCCAACCCAATAAAGCCGATTTTCATCCCTGTCTCCTTGTCATCAAATGTCAGCACGTCCTTGCCCAGCGGCCGCAGCATCATCGACATGGCCACCGGCGGCACCCCATCTGTGGCATGCTGCCAATTGGGCGAACGGTCCTTGTCGATGATGGCGGCCCGGATGCCTTCCAGGAAGTCTCCATGCTCCATCGCGCGCCAGGTGAAGCGGAACTCAAGCTCCAAAGCCTTTCGGATCGAGGGCGTGCCCTGGCGCAGACGGTGGATGATCTCGAGCGCGCAGGCCATTGAAATGGGCGAGTTTCGGCGCAGCGCCTTCAGCGCACCTTGGGCGGTCTCTGTGTCGTCCGAGGACAGGCTGTTCAGGATGTCGCCCAGCGACTCGCCACCGAAATGGCGGTTGATGACCTCTTCGGCCTCGGGTGTCAGACCGGCCTCTGGGGGGCGGGCCACAAAAGTATCGAGCATCGCGATGTCACCGCTGGCGATCAGCGCGGCCTTGGCGGCTTCCCAGCTGTCCTCGGGCACAAAGGCATCGGCAAAGCCCATGCGGATCGCATCGCCTGCGGTCATCCGCGCGCCGGTCAGGCCAAAGTATTCGCCCAACCGCCCCGGCGCGCGGGCCAGCAGAAAGGTGCCGCCGACGTCGGGCACCAGACCGATCCCGCATTCCGGCATTGCGATCTTGCTGCTTTCGCCCACAACCCGGTGTGAGCCGTGACAACCGATGCCGACGCCGCCGCCCATGGTAAAGCCCTGCAGGAAACTGACAATCGGCTTGGGGTATTCGGCGATCAGTGCATTGGTTCGGTATTCATCCCGCCAGAAAGTGCGGCCATAGACATAGTCGCCCTCGGTCCCGGTGCGGTACATGTCTGCGATGTCGCCGCCCGCACAAAAGGCGCGGTCCCCCTCGGCATCAAGCACCACCAGCGCCACGCCCGGATCATCGCGCCAGTCGCGCAGAGCGCTGTCGATGGCCATGCACATCTCGTAGGTCATGGCGTTCATCGCCTTGGCGCGGGTCAGGGTGATGCGGCCGGCACGGCCTTCGGTGCGGATCTGGATGTCGGTCATTTCGAGCTTTCGAGATTTGCAAGTTCATCTTTCAGGCGCGCCAAACGCGCCAGAGCTTTCTTAGGATTGTCAAACATGGCGTTCGCCATCGCGAAGTATCCGCCAAGCATCTCCCAAACACATCGAAGCATGACAGGCGCAAAGGTTAGAAGTAAGCCAAACTGCAGTGGGACCGCGAGGCTGAGTTCGTATTTCAGGCCGAGTGCGCCCGCCAGCATCCAACCAGCAATGACCACCACCATTTGAGGCAGAAAAAACCAGACAAAAAAAACTGAGCCAAGGGTGTAAACCCCGACAATTCGGTAGGCAGCTGTAGTCCGCCATGCCCAAGCAAGGTGCCTGAGAAAGGTCTTGTAGACGCGGCTTCTTCGCAACCACGCATACACTAGCCTTGGTCCACCATCTGCCGGGCGACGATCAAGCGCATGATTTCGTTGGTGCCTTCCAGGATCTGATGCACGCGCAGATCGCGCACCAGTTTCTCGATCCCATAGTCGGCCAGATAACCATAGCCGCCGTGCAGTTGCAGGCATTGATCGACGATGCGCGATCCGGCCTCGGTCACGAACTTTTTGGCCATAGCGCAATGCTTGGTGGCATCCGGCGCGCCGGTGTCGAGCTTCCACGCCGCCTGCCGCAGGAAGACGCGGGCGGCCTGCAGCTCGATTTCCATATCCGCCAGGCGGAACTGGAGCGCCTGAAACTGATCGATGGTTTTGCCAAAGGCCTTGCGCTCGGACATATAGGTCAGGGTCTGGGTCAGTGCGGCTTGCGCGGCCCCCAGCGAGCAGGCCGCGATGTTCAGCCGCCCCCCATCAAGCCCCGCCATGGCATAGCTGAAGCCGCGGCCTTCCTCGCCGACCAGATTATCTGCCGGGATCGCGCAATCGTCGAACTGCACCTGCGCCGTGGGCTGTGATCGCCAGCCCATCTTGTCCTCGAGACCGCCAAAACTCAGCCCCGGCGTGCCATCCTCGACAAGGACGGTCGAGACGCCTTTTGGACCGTCCTGACCTGTTCGGCACATGACGATATAGGCATCGGAATAGCCGCCGCCCGAGATAAAGGCCTTGGTGCCGTTGAGCACGTAGCCTTCGTTTGTGCGATCGGCCCGCGTCTTGAGGGCCGCAGCGTCCGAGCCCGATCCCGGTTCGGTCAGACAATAGCTGAGCACCGTCTGCATGGTCAGCGCGCCGGGAAGCACACGGGCCTTCATCTGATCCGACCCAAAGCTCTCGATCATCTTGGCGCACATGTTGTGGATGGACAGGAATGCCGCAACCGAGGGACAGGCCATCGAGAGCGCCTCGAACACCAGCGTTGCGTCCAAACGTGTCAGGCCCGATCCGCCACTGTCTTCGCTGACATACAGACCTCCAAGGCCCAGGTCGGCGATCCGGGGCCAGAGATCCTTGGGGATTGTGCCGTCACGCTCCCAGGTCTGCGCATGAGGCGCAATCTCGGCCTGGCCAAAGGCATAGGCCATGTCAAAGATCGCCGATTGTTCCTCGGACAGTGCGAAATCCATCTCGGCTCCTCCCAAAGTCGATGAATTGAACGTCTGTTTATTTTCGCAATGTTGCAGGATTCTTGCAGAGTTCCAAGACGGTCACAGATCGGCGTGAAATTCCTCGATCAGGTGCGAAACGACGGCGCGCATCTGGTCTTCGCTGTCCAGCCCCCTGTCCGCGGCAGCCTGCGCCGCGCGGCGTTGTCGTGTGGCGCTGGTACCTGCAGAAGCAATCGCGCAGACCGCCTCTAGCTCGGGCTGGCAGCCCAGTGCGGCGGCGTCCTCAGCGACCATTTCGACCAGCTCTTCCATCAGGTCCGGGAAGGGCACGATTTTGGCCTCGCCAAAGTCGATCAGGCCCTGGCTGACCCCGTAGCGCTGCGCGCGCCAGCGGTTTTCGCCAATCAGGAAAGGATCATAGATCCGCCACCGTTGATTGCGTCGTCGCAACCGCCATAGCATGCGCAGCAGGCATTGGTTGACAGCCGCCAGTGTCAAGGTGTGTTCAAGCCGTGGTGAAACGTCCATGATGCGGGTCTCAAGAGTGGGAAACTGCGATGAGGGGCGCAAGTCCCACCAGATCTTTGAGCTGTCCTCAATGACGCCAAGATCGACGAGGGCGCCGACAGAGCGTTCGTATCCTTGCCAGTTCTCGAATTGGGGCGGCAAACCGGTGCGTGGCAAATTGTCAAAGACCGAAATGCGGTATGATCCCATCCCGGTATCCTGTCCCTGCCAGAACGGCGAAGAGGTCGAAAGCGCCAGAAGATGCGGCAGGAAATAGCTCATTTGCCGCATCAGATCGGCACGCAGGGGATCGTCATTCAAGCCGATATGCACGTGACAGCCACAAATCAGCATGCGACGCACCACGCCGCCAAGATCCCGACTGAGCGCGTTGTAGCGTTCCTTGTCTGTGTGGTGCTGTTTTTTCCAATCCGCAAATGGATGGCACGAGGCCGCGATCGGCACCAGTCCAAAGTCCCTTGCATAGCGTGACACCGCCGCGCGCAGGCGCTTTAGTTCGTCTCGTGCTGTACCAATATCGGCGCAGACACGCGTGCCGATTTCGATCTGACATTGCAAGAATTCGGGACTGACCTGACCTTGCAACTCTGATGTGCAGGCGGCCATCAGCCCCTCGGGCACCTCGGCCAGGGATAGGCTGTCTGCATCAACCAATAGGTATTCTTCTTCGATTCCCAGGGTGAAACTTGGATCCGACATATGGTGCCCTCAAACCGTCCTTTTTCCGACTTTAGCGAGCGCTCTGGCGCAGCAAAAGGGTGTACGGACCTTTTGTCCGGACACGAAAGTTGGCCTGTACCGGCACCAATCCGCTTGGTTTCGACCCATATCGAGCCCCAGATTGCTAGAGCGGCACCCGCCATTCTGCTAGGATGATCCCATGTCAAAGAAAACTGAACAGATCGAAATACGCATGTCCCCAGAGTTGAAGGGGGCGCTGTCTGACCTCGCCAAGCGCCGGGACAGATCAATGAGCGATCTTGTCAGGGGAATGATCGACGCAGAGGTGCAGGGCACCCGCATGGAGCCCCCCTTGACAGGAGACATGACAATGCAACGTTACAATCCATTCCCACATGCACTTCGCACGGCCGTGTTTGTACTGCCGGTTCTGGCGCTTGCCGCCACCTATCTGCTGAGTGCAAATTCGCCTGTCTCGGCCTCGGCCGAAGTGCGCGTGGTCTTTGCAGAACTGGACGCAAACCGCGACGGGCAGGTCAGCCCCGAAGAATACGCCAGACATTTGACGCAAGAAGATGAGGTGGCCGAGGTCGGTGACTGCGATCCTGCGACACATTCCGACTGTACGGCCCTCAATGTTGCCCGGGCAGAGATTGCCATGCTGGATTCGGATGATGACGGCCTTATTGCCTTTGGGGAACTGCGCGCGCTCCTGATGCGCGACAGGGCCGAGGAGTTCCTTGAGGTCGATGCAGACGGAAACGGGTTTGTCACACCCGATGAACTTGCGGCGGTGTCTGCCTATTGGCAGTCGGAGCAAGGAGAGCCACTGTCTGATGCCTGTACATCGCTGATCATGGCCGAGACAACGGAACGTGCGGCCACGACATGTGGCCTTGACGAGGATCTGACCAGAGATCTTGCGGCTTGGGACAGCGATCGAGACGGGCAGGTCAGCTTGCTGGAATTTCTCGCGTATTGACGGCAGGCGCCGGGCCGAGGCTTGGGTTCTGTGTGTTTGGGCCGCGCTTTTGTGCAGGCTGACGCATTGACGTGGTTGGTCACAGTTGCGCGGGACATCGGGGACTTGCTTTGCCTTCCGGTCCGCGCTGGGTGTGCCAGGCCACCTTTGACAAAACTGTGCGCCAGAGGGCTGCGGATGGACAGCCGCAGTCACTGACCCGGAGCCACAGACTTGGGATAAAAAGCCCGGGACGCAAAACCTTGGACCAAAAAACCGGGTCAAACAACCTGAGGCCGGATGAAACGGCTCTGGGCAAATTCCTGCCGGGTGCCTGTGGTCCTGTTGCAAAAAAAACGCCCGCAGAGAGGTGTCTGCGGGCGTTTGTGATTTGGATGTGGCTTGTTAGTCCATGGCTTTGAAGTTGAACTCGCCGCCTTCCTTGATGCCCGACGGCCAGCGGGCCGTCACGGTCTTTGTCCGTGTGTAGAATTTGAAGCTGTCAGGACCGTGCTGGTTCAGGTCACCAAACATCGACTTTTTCCAGCCGCCGAACGTGTGATAGGCCAGCGGAACGGGGATGGGCACATTGATCCCGACCATGCCGATGTTGATGCGGTTTGCAAAGTCCCGAGCGGTGTCGCCATCGCGGGTAAATATCGCGGTTCCGTTGCCATATTCATGATCCATCGCAAGGCTTAGCGCCTCTTCGTAGGATCCGGCGCGTACGGTCGACAAAACCGGGCCAAAGATCTCTTGCTTGTAGATCTCCATGTCCGGTGTGACCTTGTCAAACAGATGCGGACCAACAAAGAAACCGTCTTCATAGCCCTGAAGTGCAAAGTCACGGTTGTCGACCACCAGTTCGGCGCCTTGTTCAACGCCCGAATTGATCAGGCCGAGGATGCGGTCTTTTGCAGCGCGGGTCACAACGGGGCCCATGTCAACATCGTCGCCCGCGGTATACGGGCCGACTTTGAGCTTCTCCATGCGGGGGACAAGTTTTTCAATCAAGGCATCGGCTGTTGCCTCGCCCACAGGCACCGCGACCGAGATCGCCATGCAGCGTTCGCCGGCGGCCCCAAAGCTGGCCCCGACCAGCGCGTCGGCAGCCTGATCCAGATCGGCATCGGGCATCACGATCATATGGTTCTTTGCGCCGCCAAAGCACTGCGCGCGTTTGCCATTCGCAGTGGCGCGAGTGTAGATGTACTCGGCGATCGGGGTCGACCCGACAAAGCTGACGCCCTGGATGATCTCATTGTCCAGAATGGCATCGACGGCTTCTTTTTCGCCGTTGACGACCTGGAAAACACCTTTTGGCAGGCCGGCTTCGACGAACAGCTCTGCCAGCATCAGCGGAACCGAAGGGTCACGCTCGGATGGTTTCAAAACAACCGCGTTGCCGCAGGCAAGGGCAGGGCCCACGTGCCACAGCGGCATCATGGCGGGAAAGTTGAAAGGCATGATCGCGCCTACAACACCAAGGGGCTGCCGCATCGAATACATGTCGATGCCAGGGCCCGCACTGTCCGTGTATTCCCCCTTCAGCATTTGCGGCGCGCCGATGCAGTATTCGATCACTTCCAGACCGCGCTGCAAATCACCCTTGGCGTCTGGAATGGTCTTGCCGTGCTCGCGGCTGAGCGCCTCGGCCAGCTTGTCCATATCGCGGTGCATCAAGCCCACCATGGCCATCATGACACGCCCCCGCTTTTGCGGATTGGTCGCGCCCCAGGCTCTCTGTGCCTCGGCGGCTTGTGCGATTGCCGCGTTCATTTCGTCAGCAGAGGCCAGCGGCACCTTGGCTTGTACCTCGCCCGTCGCTGGATTGAAAACGTCGGCAAAGCGGCCAGAGGCGCCTTTGGCGAGTGCGCCACCAAGAAAATGGGTCAGTTCCTGCATTGATCCCTCCGTCATGAGTTTGCGCGCAGTGTAGTCTTGCACAATTTCCCGAAAAAGAGGCAAGATGGCAAAGTTGTTTTGCAAAAATGCAGGTACTAGATGGATGCCAGCTGGGATGATATCCGGATCTTCTTGCAGGTTGCGAGATCCGAAGGCCTGTCGTCGGCCGGACGTCACTTGAAGATGGATCCAGCCACTGTTGGACGCCGCATTGGCCGGCTTGAAACGTCGATCGGCGCTGTCCTGTTTCTGCGGTCGCCACAGGGCTATGCGTTGACAGAGGCGGGAACACGTTTCTTGGCGCACGCTGAAGAGGCCGAAGAGGCCCTTCAGGCTGGGGGCGATGCCCTTGGCGGATCGACCGAGCAATTGTCCGGTCAAATTCGCATCGGGGCGCCAGACGGGTCGGCGAACTATCTGCTCCCGCAGGTTTGTGCGGCAATTCAGGCGGACAATCCGGGGCTGGAAATCCAAATCCTCGCGGCGCCGCGGCTGATAAATCTGTCAAAGCGTGAGGCGGACATGGCCGTGATGGTCAGTCGTCCCGAAACGGGGCGGCTGACAGTGCAAAAGATCGTCGATTACAAACTGCACCTGGCCACCGCCGATCCCAAATTGCAACAGATCGCCCGGCTAGAAGACCTCAAGGGCGTGCCGGTCGTCGGATACATTCAGGACATGATCTTTGACAGCAACCTTGATTGGTGCCTCGTCGGTGCAACTGTCGTCAAACTCCGTCGCGGTCCAGACGATGATGCTGCGTGCTGGTGGGGGGGTTGGGATCGTGCATGATTTTGTCTTGCCATTTGCGCCAGAACTCAAACCGATCTTAACGGATCAGATATCTTTGACGCGCACCTTCTATCTGGTGCGCCATGCGTCTGACCGCCGCTCTGACCGGTTGCAGCGTTTTGCTGCCCTGCTGGTTGACGGCATTCGCCGAGAAATCGTGCATCTGACAGGTCCGGCTTGACAACCGAGTGTTGCGGGATGACGCTGAGTTGTGAAATTTTATGTCGTGGAGGTTGAAATGCTGGTTCATCAAATCCTTAAGAACAAAGCGGATGATGGGGTTGTGACCGTGCCGCGCGGCACCCCTGTCTCTGAGGTGACCAAGATACTGGCAAAGCGACAGATTGGGACGGTGGTCATCTCGGATGATGGCAGCTTGGCCGAAGGCATCTTGTCAGAGCGAGATATCGTTCGCGAGCTTGCCAAGACCGGGGCCAGCTGTCTCAACAAACCGGCTGAGACCTATATGACCTCACAGCTTGTCACGGCGGCGCGAAACGACAGTGCGGACCATGTGCTGACCAAGATGACAGAGGGTCGATTTCGGCACATGCCTGTGGTTGAAGAGGGTAAGTTGGTGGGCCTGATCACGCTTGGCGATGTTGTCAAGGCACGTCTGAGCGAACTGGCGATGGAAAAAGAGGCCTTGGAAGGCATGATCATGGGCCATTGATCTGACGCAGGGGCAGTGTGATCGCCCTTGCAATTCCCAGCGCAGTATTGTTGCGTGCGCCTGCATCAGAATTCGAAGGGGGTGCCGCATGCGGATAGGACTTTATCCCGGGACGTTCGACCCGATTACCATTGGGCATGTCGACATTATTCGGAGAGCCTCTGCGCTTGTGGATCGCTTGGTTATTGGCGTTGCCATAAACCGGGACAAGGGTCCGCTGTTTTCGCTTGAGGAACGCGTCTCTATGATTGAGGCAGAGTGCGCGCGTCTGAGCGATCAGACCGGGACCGAGATCATCGCCCATCCCTTTGAAAATCTGCTGATTGATTGCGCCAAGGATGTCGGGGCGCAGGTCATCCTGCGTGGATTGCGCGCCGTTGCTGATTTCGAATACGAGTATCAAATGGTTGGCATGAATCGGGCAATGGACGACTCGATCGAGACCGTCTTTCTGATGGCCGAGGCGCGGCATCAGGCCGTCGCCTCAAAGCTGGTCAAGGAAATTGCGCGACTGGGTGGGGACGTTAGCAAGTTCGTGACGCCGGCAGTGTTGCAGGCCTTGCAGAAAAAATTCGGTTAGTCCGGCGCCAAGCCAGCCTCAAGCAGCCAGGAAAACAGGACGGACGCGTTTTCTGGTGCGCTTGGCATCTGGTGCAGGCGAAATGGCCTTGGTGCGGGGACGTGGAAAGAGCCAAGGCGCGCAAGCCTGCCCTCGTCCACAAGTGGCTGTGTCAATCGCTGCCATCCAAGTACAGCACCGCGTCCCGCTTGGGCCAATTGCAGAGCGATGGCGTAACTGTTGACCACGGAGCCAGGGTCAGAGGACCGAACCAAACCCTGCGCCTTGAACCACATGTCCCAGGTGGTCCATCGGTTTCCTTCGGCATCCAGATGGATCAGAGGCAGGGCAGGGATATCGTCTAATCGGTGAACCCTGTTCGCAAGCGCCGGAGCGGCAAGAGCACAGATGCTGTCAAGAAACAGAACACGGCTGTGTGCACCCTCGACAGGGTCGATCCCATAGTCGATCACAAGATCAGCAGGGGTATTGGAGACAGGTGCATCGGTCACATGTTGGTTGACCTCGATGTCCGGATGCTCAGACCAGAAACGTGCCAGCTGCGGCGTCAGCCAGAGCGCTGAAAACGCAGTGCTGCAATGGACTGTCAGCGGGCGGTCAACGCGGCTGTGTCGCAGCGTTGCAGTCGTTTGGCCGATGTGCGCGAACCCAAGTTTCACCGCTGCGGCAAGTGCGAGCCCCTGGTCTGTCAGAAAAACGCCGCGGCGCTGGCGCTGAAAGAGTTGTGTGCCCAGGTCTGCCTCTAGCGCTTTCACCTGGTGACTGATTGCGGCGGGCGTCACGTTCAGGTCATCGGCGGCGGCACGGAAGTTCAGGGTGCGTGCAGCCGCATCAAAGGCTGCCAGAGCCTTGAGCGAGGGTAAACCGTAGGGGCGTTTCGACGACACCAGAGCAGGGTCCTGAACCAAGATAAGCGCTGGTTCGCAGCGTCGGCCAGGACGGGACGTCGTGCCATGCACTGGGCGACAAAAAACCGGCCGGGACCGACCCGACCGGCTGTTCGCATCAAAATTTGCTATGGCTTACAGGAATTTCCCCATGGCCACGGCGGTGTCTCCCATGCGGCATGAGAAACCCCATTCGTTGTCGTACCAGCTCAGGATGCGGCACATGTTGCCATCCATGACCTTGGTTTGGTCGGTGGCAAAGATCGACGAATGTGGATCGTGGTTGAAATCCATAGAGACCAATTTTTCGTCGGTAACGCCCAGCACACCTTGCAAGGGGCCTGCCGCAGCTGCCTTGACCGCCTCGTTGATTTCCTCGACGCTGGTGTCGCGCGATGCTTCGAATGTCAGATCCACGACCGAGACGTTGGGCGTGGGCACACGAATCGCGACGCCATCAAGCTTGCCGGCAAGTTCCGGAAGCACAAGACCAACGGCCTTGGCGGCGCCGGTGGACGTCGGGATCATGTTGGCCGCAGCGGCACGCGCGCGATACAGATCCTTGTGCAGCGTGTCCAATGTCGGCTGGTCGCCTGTATAGCTGTGGATCGTTGTCATGAAACCACGCTTGATCCCGATACTGTCGTTCAGAACTTTCGCAACAGGTGATAGGCAGTTGGTGGTGCACGATGCATTCGAGACAATAAGGTCCTCGGCTGTCAGTGTATCGTCATTGACGCCATAGACGATTGTCTTGTCTGCGTCCTTGCCCGGAGCCGAGATCAGTACACGCTTTGCGCCGGTGGACAAATGCGGCTGGCAGGCCTCTTTCGAGGTAAAGATCCCGGTGCATTCCATGATGATGTCGATGTCGCCCCAGGGCAGTTCGGCCGGGTTGCGCAGTGCGGTTACCGCAATCGGACCGCGGCCTACATCGATGCTGTTTTCGCCAGTCTCAACCTGAACGGGAAAGCGGCCATGCACGCTGTCATAGCGCAGAAGATGTGCGTTTGTTTCGACCGGGCCGAGGTCGTTGATCGCAACAACTTCAAGGTCGGTGCGACCCGATTCAATGATCGCGCGCAGAACGTTACGGCCGATGCGGCCAAATCCATTGATGGCAACTTTGAGTGTCATGGCGGACCCTTTGTGACTCACTGACGTCTGTTAACGCTAACAACCGCAACTGGGGTCACGAGTCAAGGCAAAGGGATGCCGCAGTCACGGAAATGCTAACGCCAAAAGGCCATCCACTCGATCAAGGCAAAGCCTTTTTTGCCCAGAAAGATCAGATGGTCCCCACCAAAGACGACATAATCCATGGCGATGCCTGCGATGATAAACAGGCCCAAGCCAAGAGCGATCGAGTTCGTCATCGGTGTCTCCCTTTGGTCCTGTGATGCCAGAGCTCTGCCTCTCTGTCACCCGGGTCGGGCCCAAAAAGAAACACCCGCAGCGACAAGGCGACGCATTCAGCTTCTCGGGACATGGTCAGCAAGTTCCAGATCGGTCGGCAGTAAAAGGCTTGAATTGGCTTATTGGTCGGTTCCGCCAAACTGGGCTACGCTTC
>JAKVCP010000026.1:14514-39431 GCA_022448925.1 Paracoccaceae bacterium | reverse complement strand
GACCTCATCCACCGGCGCGGACCATGGCCCAGCTTCGACGCCGTGAAATATGCCACACTCGAATGGGTCGACCGATTCAACAACCGCCGCCTGACAGAACCCATCGGCGATATCTTACCAGCAGAGGCTGAGGCAAACGTCTTTGCAGCTCTGGAACATCAAACATGGCCGTGCATCAAAAACAAATCACCCGCCGCCACACCCGGCGCGGTTCAGTCACAAGATCGCACGCACCCTTTATGGTGAGACGCTTTTTTCCTGATCACACCTTTGGAGCGGGCTTTTGTCTTTTTGAAAACCAAACATGCGCAGGACGGCTCTGATGCACTGGATGGACAGCGTCGGTAAACACAACCATCTCGCCTTGCGCACGGGTCCTGATCAGGGACTCACTGCTTGCAATAATCACAGCCTGCTTGGCCCCATCCGCCTATGCGGGAAGCAAGGATGGCCTTTTTTGCTCAAACCACAGACGCTGCATCAATTTGACCGCATCCAAAGGGCTGTAGCTCTGACCAAATTTAACCAGATTATGAGCGCTGACCGCATCGAAATCACGTACTGGGTGTTTGCTAATTATCCTTTACAGCTTGCGCTCAAGCTACCATCAAATGCCCCTGACGTAGGCTGTGGTCTTTCAACCAAAAAAGGTCAGTCCTGCTTTGGCAAAGGCCAAGCGCCAGTCCGCAAGAACCGTCTGCCTTGTATCCAATGTATGACAAACCGTCCCTGCGTCTTGTCCAGCGATCCAATGCGGAAACGCGGTTGCACGCTTCCAAATCACGGCATCGACTTCGCAACGGCGGCGAATGGCTTTATGCGCAGCCCGTTGTTCTGCAGGCGCGGGGATCGTGTAGGGGTCTTATTCGCGCCTTGGCTGTGGGCACCGGTCTACACAAAACAACAGGCCAATGTGACTCAAACGACCTGAAAAATGTCAGGTCAATTCGATAGCAGAAGTATAGAATGATCAGCGAATACTTCGGAACAGAGAAGGTACGCATGCAAGTTTTGATCACGCGGCTAGGGGTGCTTGCTGCGTTCATTGGGGCGTTGTGGCTCATCCAGCTGATAAATTGGGCGAGTGGCTATGGCCTTAATCGCGCCTTTGGCTTGATCCCCAGACAGCTCATGGGGATTGACGGCATTCTGGGCATGCCGTTGTTGCACGGAAGCTTTGCGCATCTGGCGTCGAACACGCCCCCTCTTTTGGTCCTTGGGGCTCTGCTGGCGGCGACGGCCACCCGCGCGCTGATCAGTGTCAATGTCATCATCGTTCTTTTGGGCGGCTCTCTGGTATGGCTCTTTGGCGGATCCGCCATCCACATCGGAGCATCCGGCCTGGTTTTTGGCTGGTTTGGTTTTCTTGTCGCGCGCGGGTTCGTAGACCGGTCGGTGATCACACTGGTGGCAGCCGCAGCCGTGGGTCTGACTTACGGATCGATCATCTGGGGTATGTTTCCGGGGCAGTCGGGCGTCTCATGGGAATCACATCTGTTCGGCGCACTGGCAGGCGCAGTGGCGGCCTGTGTCGTCCGCACAGCGGTCCACGCCCCGCGTATGCGCCAGGTCGACCGCGAATAGATGCTCCGCTGCCATGACGCACAGGTCATGGAAGCAATCCGACACCTTCCAATGTCGCGATTTGACAACCATAAACCAAGCACCTCCGCTAGAACGGTGCCATCCTGACAACAGGCGAATGCCCGCGCATGCCGCCCTACATGTTGGGCATGCGGGCAAAAGAACAGCTTCACCGTTGCAAAACAATTTCTGCGCAGCATGGACATGCAATGCGGGTCGGCGGATTTTGGACACGTCGAAAACTGCATATTGCAGTATGTTATAACGTGTATTAGATCATTTTCTCAGCATCAAAGCTGGGCATTTCATATCGGCTAAAAAATGAAACGCCAAAGGATTGACTGATCTTCGTAACGGCCTCTGAGTGATGCCACCAAACGATTGCACGCCCGAATGGCATTCACGTTGCGCTTTGCGCCCACATTTGGAGACTCCATGACAGACAGCCGTATCCCAGTCACATTGCTTACCGGGTTTCTCGGCGCAGGTAAGACAACGCTTTTGAATGCGATCTTGACGGACGGCACCTCGGGGCGGATCGCGGTGATTGTCAACGAATTCGGAGAGGCCGGCCTGGACCACGATCTGATGGAGACCTCGGCAGACGATGTGGTGCTGATGGAATCCGGATGCCTGTGTTGCACGGTCCGGGGCGAATTGGCCGAAACCATCGCAAGCCTGTTTGAGCGCCGGGATGCGGGCACCTTTGAGTTTGACCGCGTTGTGATCGAAACAACCGGACTGGCAGATCCCGGACCAATCCTTCAAACGCTTTTGGTGGACGGCTTTTTGGCCCAACGAACGCGCATGGACGGTATCGTGACCGTAGTGGATGCCGCCAACGGCCCAATGACGCTGGATGCCCAGTTTGAATCTGTCTCGCAGGTTGCCATGGCCGACCTGATCATCCTCAGCAAGGCAGACCTTGTTTCCACTCAACAGATCTCGGACTTGGAAAAGCGCTTGCGCGGTTTGAACCAGAATGTGCGCATCCTTCATGCGAAGCACGGCCAGGGCGTGACCGAGCAGCTATGGGGTCTAAGCGGATTGCGTCGTGGCGTGGCCCCAGACGACGTTTTGAAATGGACCAAGCCAACCGCGGCCCCCAGTCACCCCTTGGACAACATATCTGGCTTCGCGGCGCAAAAAACGACCGCAGTTTCTGTGGCGTCGCGTCATGATGCGCGGATCACCTCTGCCTCGCTTGTTCTGGACACTCCGTTGATGGACGCGGTCTTTGATTATTGGCTGAACTCGCTTGTGGTTCTGCATGGCAAAAACCTGTTGCGCCTTAAAGGCGTCATCTTTCTTGATGGCATTGACACCCCTTTCGTCTTTCATGGTGTGCAAAACATTTTCGACCCACCCATTCAAGTCAAGACATGGCCTGAGAACGATCGCAGATCCCGAATTGTGGTAATCACCCGCGATGTTTCGCGGGCCGAAATCGAGCGCAGCTTTGACCTGTTGCGCACGCCAAAAGCTTCTCAGCTAAAGGAAACTGGCAGATGAAGGATGCTCTGTCTTCAGACATGCGTCTGCCTGTCACGGTCCTGTCCGGGTTTCTTGGCGCAGGCAAGACCACCCTGCTGAACCGGGTTCTGAACAACCGTGCCGGTCGCCGGGTTGCAGTCATTGTCAACGACATGTCCGAGGTCAACATCGACGCCGATCTTGTGCGCGAAGGCACCGAGCTGTCGCGCTCTGAGGAGCAACTGGTCGAGATGTCAAATGGCTGCATCTGCTGCACCTTGCGCGATGATCTGCTAAAAGAAGTCCGCCATCTGTCGCAGGAGGGGCGTTTTGACTATCTTCTGATCGAAAGCACTGGCATTTCCGAACCGCTGCCAGTCGCCACCACATTTGAGTTCCGCGATGAACTTGGTGATAGCCTGGCAGATGTCGCCCGGCTTGACACCATGGTGACAGTGGTTGATGCGGTTAACCTGCTGGCCGACTATGCCAGCCATGATTTTTTGACGGACCGCGGCGAAGCACTGGGCGACGAGGAAGACAGAAGCCTCGTCAGTCTTTTGACGGAACAGATTGAATTTGCCGATGTCGTCGTTTTGAACAAGATATCAGACGCTGGGCCAGCGCGCACCAAACGCGCCCGCGACGTCATTCGCGGTCTCAATGCAGACGCTAGGATCATCGAAACCGATTATTCCGATGTCCCGTCAGAGGCCATTCTTGATACTGGCCTGTTCGATTTTGACACGGCTCATCAACATCCGATGTGGGCCAAAGAGCTGTATGGCTTCGCAAGTCACACGCCCGAGGATGAAGAATACGGCATTGCCTCATTTGTCTATCGCGCCCGCGCCCCGTTTGACCCCGCCAAGCTGCATGACGCGTTGAACGGCCCCCTGCCGGGCACAATCCGCGCCAAAGGCCACTTCTGGATCGCGACCCGCCCCGACTGGGCGCTTGAATTCAGTCTGGCGGGGGCAATGTCGTCAGTCGTACCGCTGGGACGGTGGTGGGCCTGTGTCCCCCCAGAGCGACGGCCCACCCATCCCGACGCACAGGCGCAGCTTGCCCGCCGCTGGGTCACGCCATGGGGCGACCGGCGACAAGAGATCGTCTTTATCGGAATGGACTTGGACCGGGATGCAATTTGCGCCCGGTTGAACGCGGCCCTTGTTGAGACCGATGCATTCACACCAGACACCTGGGCCGATCTGCAAGATCCGTTTCCGCGCTGGGGGCACAAATGATGTCCTATGGGCCTTGGGAAATAAAATCGAAAATCCAGCCAGTCGGCCTTGTCCAGGTTGACCAGGCCGAAGGGTTGACAGACATCCATCGGTCGGGATGCGCTGCGGCCCTGTGGACCCGACAGCCCATGGCCTCATTCGAACGGTGGATCACCGGGCTTGATCCCTCTGTCCTGCCAAAGGCGCGATTGATCCTGCGCCCCGCAGCGGTACAGGATGCGGTGCGGCAAATCTGCGAGTTGCGCGGTACGCCAGAAGGATCCAATCGCGAGCGGCTGATTGATGACATCGCTGCCCTTGCGGATATCTTTGGCGCGATCATGCAGGCAGACTGGCTGCGGTTGCGTCTGGACATCGTGACGACAAACGCCTGTCGCAAGTTTCACATCGACGCCGTTTCGGCCCGGCTTGTCTGCACCTATCGCGGCACCGGCACTCAGTACGGCACCCGAAACAGCAGCAGCGATCCGCAGGACATCTTTACCGTGCCGACCGGATCTCCGATCATTCTGCGCGGCACAAAGTGGCCCGAGAGCCCACCCGCAGCGCTTGCCCACCGCTCACCACCGATCGAAGGCAAAGACGAAACACGACTGCTTCTGGTTCTGGATCCTGTGACAGATCCCACCAAGGACGATTGATCACACGACTTTTGGTTTTCCTTGGCTCGGGTCGCAGATAAACAACGCCACGCATGGTGCACTTTGGAAGGAATTCAATATGACACTCACATCAGAGGATCTTGCCCAGGCGCGCACCGCTTGGGGCGCAGGATTGATCGCCATCTCCAAGGCATACGAAGAGGGCGGCATAGAGACTGCGCGCCCCATCGCCGAAGAGGTTCTGGACGGGGCTTATGGATACGCCATGGGCGACGTGCTTTTCAAACCGACGCTGGCCAGCGGCGACCAGACGTTCCGACCGACCCGGCAAGGCGCCCTGTCGTACTTTGTCGGGCACGACGCGGACTATCCCCGCGACGGCGGCTTTGGGCTCAAGGGCTGGCGCGAAATGGACAGTGTGACCTCTGCTGAATTTATCGAGGGGAGCGTCGGCATGTGGATGGGCTGGGTCATACTGACCGACAAGGATGGCAATGTCACCAAGGTCGACAAAACCTTTGGGTACAAGAAGGATGCTGATGGCGTGCTGCGCATTGTCTTGCATCATTCTTCGTTGCCCTACGCGCCAGCGTAATCTTCGGGCATGCAAGGTGATCTGATGTCAGGGATTGGGCACACCACAGTTCCACATCGGGCCCGCCTTCGCCGTGTTTGCCGGCGGGCGGTATGCCTGTGGGCTGGCCTGTCATGGCTTGTCGCCTCCGGTGCGCAGGCCCATCCGCATGTCTTCGTCGATGGCGGCGTAGATCTGCGGATGACCCCGAGCCGCCAGATCAAAGCGCTGGAAGTCACTTGGCTGTACGACGGCTTCGAAACGTTGTACATGCTGGCGTCACATGAAATCGGGTTGAACGCCAGAGGGGGCCTGGACGAAGCGGACCGCCGTCTTCTGGTGGAGCGCCTCAGCAGCTGGCCCGAGGATTTCGACGGCTCGGCGCATCTGCGCATCGATGGACTGAAAACAAAGTTGGACTGGCCTACGGCGCTGGACGTGCATCTGATCGATGGCCGGCTGCAATTGACATTCACACGGTCGTTGCCCGAACCGGTGGACCCCTCTGGCAAGCACATCGAGATCGCATTTTTCGAGTCGACGTACTTCTTTGATTTCACTGTAACAAACGCACCTCGTATTCTTGGGCCGTCAGAGGGCTGCGCGGTCGACATGGTGCCATTCGATGCTGAAAGCGGGGATACCGACTTGCTGAACATGCTGGCAAAACTTGGCCGAGAAGAGACCTCGGGCATCAGGAATGTTGGTGAAAGCTTTGCAGACAGGATATTTGTGCAATGCGAATGATCATCACGCTTTGCGTTCTGTTGGCTGTGACTGCGAGTGTTTATGCCTTCGTTGATTTCGACGCAATTGCCCGGTGGGCGGCACAGGAACAGCGCGCGTTTCAGAACCGTATGGCCACCGCCGTGCGCGCCTTGCAGACCGGTGACGCGGGCGCGCTGGCCGCGCTTTTCACCGCCGCGGCGGCCTACGGCTTTTTTCATGCCGTTGGTCCGGGACACGGCAAGGCCCTGATCGGCGGCGTCGGCCTTGGATCCTCGGTATCAGCGGCACGGCTTTTGACGATTTCTCTGGTCTCTAGCCTGGCCCAGGCCGTTTGGGCAATTGTGCTGGTCTATGGTGGCTTTGCCCTTTTCGAACTATCGGCCAGGCGCATGACAACCTTGGCCGAGCTTTACCTTGCACCTGTCAGCTATCTGGCGATTGCCTTGGTCGGCGGTATCCTGGTCTGGCGGGGCACCCGGGATCTGGCGCGCGCACAAAAAACCGCATCAAAGCCCCGCCAACCCAGTCATCAGCATGCGCATGACCATCATCCCCATCACGCGCACGCACACGATCATGGCCATGATCATCATCACGATCTTCATCATGGTCATCACCATGACGACCACTGTGGTTGCCACAGCCATGGTCCCTCACCCGAAGACGTAGCCAAACTGACCTCGTGGCGTGAAACAGGTGCGTTGATCGCCAGTATTGCAATCCGCCCCTGTACCGGAGCGATATTCCTGCTGGTGATCGCCTGGCAGATGGACCTGATACTGGCAGGCGCTGCTGCTGCAATCATCATGGGGCTTGGAACCGCGACATTCACCAGTCTGGTTGCGGTCTCTAGCGTCATGGCCCGGACCATGACGCTCGTTTCGGCAGACCGTCTGAGCCTGGTTGCCTATTTTATTCCCGGTATTCAGATCCTTGCCGGGGCGGTTGTGGTTTGGATCAGCCTGACTTTGTTGGGCTATACGCTTTAACCCATCCGCGCAGGCACTTATGCGCCCAGATCCCAAAGCCGTGTACAGACCGGTGGGATCTGCGCCTCGATCGCTTGCATGGCATCAACGATAAGATCCTCGCGCCAGCGTTGCCCGGCAATCTGTATCCCGATTGGCTGTGGACCAGACGGCAACTCAGCCACATGCGTGGGCATGTTACCGGCCGGCAACCCCGTGAAGTTCATGACAAAGGACCAATGCGAGTGCCCCAAGGCCTCTTGGGCGCCCTCAAGCCCTTCGGCATCGCGACCGGCAGCAAAGAACGGCTGAAAAAGGAACGGCGTCAGCACCAAGGGGTAGTCGTGCAGAAACACCGACCACTGGCGCGCGTAATGCGTGCGCTGCGCCAGCATGTTCAACTGTTCGACACCTTCATAAGGCGGGAACTCGGAGTAATAGGTATCGAAAATTGCGTTTATCTCGGCGGACCCATAGGTGCGGATATCGGCGTCAAGCAGCGCCTTTACCTCGCCAAGCAGCGCTCTGTAGCCGACCTCTCCGGTTTCGCGGGCCAGTGGAGGTTCGACCTCTTCCACGTCATATCCGGCATCGGACAGGGCCGAAGCGGCCTTGTCCAGCGCGGTTGAAACATCAGGATGCATGCCAAAGCCAAAGTGATCGCGCGCAACAGCCACGCGGACCGGCCCATCAAAAGGGGCACCACGCCAGGGCAACGGAACATGGAACGGATCACGTGGGTCCGCAGCAATCAGCGATGGCATCGCAAGGTGCAGGTCGGTCGCAGAGCGGGTGATCAGCCCCTGCACCGACATCAGTTGCGCCAAAAGGCCACGTTCTGCATGCTGCCCCGGGTTCCATGCGGGAACGCGCCCGAGCCCAGGCTTGACCGTCACAGCCCCATTTGCCGAGGCGGGAAACCGCAAGGATCCGCCGATGTCGTTGCCATGCGCCAAAGCACCGATCCCTGACATCACGGCAGATCCAGCGCCACCAGAGGAACCGCCGGCGGACAGGTGCCGCCCCCAGGGATTGTAGGTGCGTCCGAACAGCGGATTGTCCGTGTCAGCCCGGAACGAAAATTCGGGCGTATTGGTGCGCCCGATAATCACCGCACCGGCTGCCTTGAGGTTGCGCACCACTGGCGCGTCATCAGGCGCAACAAGATCCTTGAAGGCCACGACACCGTTGCTGGTGGCATGCCCTTTTTGGTCGACATTGATCTTTATCGTCACCGGAACACCGTGCAGCGGACCTTTTGGGGCCTTGCTGGCATCCAACTCGGCTGCTTGCGCGCGGGCCTCATGAGCGAGGCTGTCGACTACTGCGTTCAGGTCGGGGTTTACCGACTCCATCCTAGCCAGCGCGGCCTCGGTGACATCCGTCACCGAGATGGTGCCCGCATGGGTTGCTGCGGCGGTTTTGCTTGCGCTCCACTGCCAGATGGGTTGTGACTTTGGCATAGACCCCCCTTACATATCACCCGATGCTCACCAAAACGGCAGCTTTTGGGAGCCCAAGTTTTGCAACGACTCGCTTCGAAGGCAAGCACGTTCCAAAATCAGAGTCGTATCAGGTTCGCGCCTTTTCAAAGGCGGTCCAGGCGTCCTGAAAGGCTGCAAAGTCAAAGCCTTCGGCCCGAGCCGGGTCGAGGATCAGCTTTTCAGTGTCCAGCAACTTGCGCACGGCGGCTTCGAGGTCTGGGATAACCTCGGGGGGGACTACCAGAGCGCCGTGCCGATCAGCATGCACAAGATCGCCATCGTTGACCCGCAGTCCAAAAATCTGCACCGACGAGGCAATTTCCCTGACGTGAACAAAGCCATGGCTGGGCCCCACCGAACCTGCGATCACTGGAAAGCCCGAAGGCAAATCGCCAAGATCACGCATAACACCGTTGGTCAACGCACCAGCCAATCCGAACCCCTTGTGGATCGTGGTGTTCACCTCGCCCCAATAGGCCCCGATGCAGTCCGGAAAATCGACGTCTTCGATCACGGCAATCGCCGGTCTGGGTGGGTCTGACATATGCCGGTAGTAGGCCATCCTGCGTGCCCTGATGACATCGGCGGGTTCATCGGGCGGGGCCAAGGCGGCGATGCTGGCAGTCTTGGCATATCCAACGAGTGCCGGCGCATTCGGATCCGAGGCCAACACAGTGCCGCGGGTGAACTTGCTGAACCCGCGTTTGCCCTGCGCCACCTCGATCGCGTTGCAGACGGTTGGCGTGTCGACTTGCTGCAGAAGTTTCAGTAGCGAGGGTTCCATATCAGGCCTCCAGCCATTGTGTCAGGGCCGCGTTGCACGCGGTGGGTTGCTCAAGGGTGGGCAAATGGCCCGCGTTATCCACCACAACCAATGTGGCATTAGGCATGAGGTCCCGCATCAGCTGGTGGCGTTCGACCGGGCACAGCAGATCGTGCCGCCCGCACATGATCAAGGCAGGCTGTTGCGCCCCGCGCAGCGTTTCCGTTTGATCCCGGCGGCCCATCAGGGCGCGGGATTGGCGCAGGAACACGTCAGAGCCCAGCCCTTCGGCCATGTCGAGGCACAGGTCGAGGATCGCCTTTTTGCCGCCGCCGGGCGCCAGGTAATTGGGCTTCATTTCCTCCTGCATAACGGCCCGCAATCCCCCAGCCAGCACCTTGGCCATCTGAGGGGCGCGGCGCTTTTTCACGTCGGCTTTCTCTGCCAGAGGGTTGGTATCGAGCAGAGCAATCTTGGCAACCCGGTCTGGGGCTTGGCGCAACACCTCCATTGCGACGATGCCACCCATCGAGAGCCCCACCAAAGCAAAGGATGGTGGCGCGTCCCGCAGAATGTCTGCCGCCAGCTTCTCGACCGTGTCCTGCGCCCCAATCGGCGCTAAATGCAACGCGTGCAAGCCCGAAAACTCTGCGATCTGAGGACCATAGAGACGTGCGTCACACATCATGCCCGGCAACAAGATCAACGGTGGCATCAGACCCGCGCCGCCCCCTCTGCAAGGGTCGCAAGCTTGGCATATGCGATATCCGGATCGACAGCGCCGAAACCCGCAAAAGTGCCAAAGCCACAGTCTGAACCAGCGATCACCCGCTCACGGCCAACGATATTGACGAAAGTGGCCACCCGCTGGGCCACCACGTCGGGATGTTCCACAAAATTGGTTGTCGTATCAACCACGCCCGGCACCAGGACCTTGTCATCGGGGATTTCGGATTTGCGGTCACGGAATGTGGTCCATTCATGGGCATGTCGGGGATTCGACGTTTCGAAGAGCACGTAACGCGACCGGGTGGCCATCAGGGTTGAAAAAACCTTGCCCATTGCGATGTCACAACAGTGTGGACCTTCGTAGTTGCCCCAGCAGATATGCACGCGGACCTTGTCCTGGGGCACATCCTGTAATGCGTGGTTCAATGCCTCTACATGGGTATTTGCAATCTTGACAAACTCTTCATCCGTGAGGTCTGCGAACAACATGTGACGCGACAGAGCCAGGTCTGGACAATCAAGTTGCAGGTCCAGCCCGGCACCCACAATGGTTTCATACTCGGCCTTCATTGCGTCTGCGAGCGCGGCGAGGTAGGCCTCACGCGTGGGATAAAAGTCGTTCTGCAGAAACAGTGCAATCACCCCTGGCGAGGCCGCGTTCATAAAACCGCTTTTGATACCCTGAGCTGCCATCGCTGCCTTCAGGTTCGCAATGTCTTTTTGCAACTCTCCTTGCCCTTTCGAGCGCACCTCGCCAACGCACATCGGGCGCGCGTACTGCGGCGTGCCGCCATCATTGGCGAGACGTTTCAGAAAGCCTGGAAACATCTTGAGGTCGGCGGGCGCGTTGCGGGGGCTGTCGCCATCAAAGCCCGTGTAGCGGTCCTTGACGTAGGTCGCATACGAGATCTTTGAGGTTTCACCGTCGCTGACAATGTCAATCCCGGCGTCTTTCTGACGAGCAACAGTGGCAGATACCGCTTTGGTCATGGCTGCGTCGAATGACGGACCGTCATAGGGTGTGCCATTTTCACGGGCAAAAATGAAGTCGACCACGGTTTGGCTGCGCGGCAACGAACCGACATGGGTTGTCTGGATTCTGGACATTTTGGCGGTTCCTCCGTTGATGATTTACGTGCTTCCGGTCCAGGTGGCCCCTGCCGGATCATCGGTCGCAATAATGCGATAGAGGCTTTGTTCACCGGTCATGGCCCCTGTCAGCCGATAGTTTTCGTTCGGATAAAGCAGCGCGGTGTCGCCGGGATTCAGCGTGGTTTCAAAATCCTCTAGCGTCAGCCGCCAATGGCCCTTGACCGGCATCAAGACTGTTGGGCGCTTCGGCGTCTGCACCGTGTCACCAAGCGAGCCACCGGTCAGGAACTCAACCTCAAAGCCCGGTTGATCCTTGATCAGAGCCTCTCGTCCGATGATCTTGGCAGGCCGCCGGGCCCCCAGAGCCCGCATGTCCTGATAGCGGCCGACATATGCCGGGACCACGGCTTCGATCGGCACTTCGGGAAAGGACTTGAGCTGTTCTTCTGTCAAAACCGGCATCGGTGCCACACCCTCGGGCAGTTTCTGACCCGATCCAGCATCATACAGCACACCGTTTTCTCCCAGAACCAATCCGTGATCCCGGGCATCTTGGATCACCTGTGGTGCCCAGGTGACACCGCCGCCCGCATCATCGCCGCCCAGGATCGCCATGATCATCCCGTAGTCGGTACCAATATTTTCAAATCCCCGGAACATGCCCGTTGGAATATTGAAGATATCTCCTTCCTCGGCGACGAAGTCCCCGGCTGAGCCCCAACGCCCCCAAAAAAACCGCCAGCGGCCAGAAAGAACAAAGAACACCTCGGCGGTGGTGTGCGAGTGCAGTGAGTTACGGCACTTTGGCGGCTGTCCGGCCGCCCCGATATTGAAGCCAATGGCATCGGTGATGTGAACATGCTGGTCGGGGGACTCTGACACCCCCCCCCCGATGATGGTAAAGTTTTCCTTTTGATCAGACCCGGGCGTGTGCGCGTCGATAAACGCGGTTTTGCAAGGTTTCAGTTCGCCATAGCGGACGATGCGGCTGTCAATTGGAGTCATAGCAAGGTTCCACAGGTTTGGTGTGCTGGCATCAGTCAAAGCTCGCCGGTTTGCAGGAGGATCTGTTTCCAAATCGCAGTTTCATCAAAAACAACCCATTCGCGCCTCAACTTGGGGGCGCCCCCAACAAGGCAGCCAAACTCAGCGTGGCACATCCCCATAACAAAGACCTCGGCTCCGGTCGGAGTGCCAAACGCACCCCAGCCGTCGTGCTTGCCGTGCAGGGTCCAGCGCAAAGCCGCGCGCGGGGGCATCATCGGATCATCGCGGCCAATGACATGCTGGATCTCAAAGCGCGCATTCGGGAAGCTGGCGCGCAGCCCCATCCAGAACTGGTCTGCTCCTGCATGGCTAAGCGCCGAGACACCACCAGGGTATTCAAGGTTGGCTGCACGGTCGTACTGCTTAGGGATGACGGCGAAATCAGCCCGCATGATGCGGGTCAAAAGATCAGAGTAGCGTTGCCCCCATTCATTGTCATTGCCACGTCCCTGGTAGGGGCCATCAATATCGTTGGCCGGGGAATAGGGCGGAATGCAGTGGTCCGGTCCGCCCTCACGGGCAATCATATCCCGCGCATAATCCCTTGGATCCAGACCGAGCTGCCGCACAATGGCCCCTTGATCGCGGATCAGCCATTCATCATTGATCTGATTGTTGATTGCATGACAATCGGCGATGATCCGGTAGTGCAACTTCTTGCCTGTGGGTGCACCGTAAACACCGGGGTTGGCGTGCGTTGCCGTGGAATTCAGGCGATGCGAACTCAGCAATCCCTGTTCCGGCGTCCCCGACCAGATCACGTCTTCTCCGAGCAGTGTCCGGTCAGGAAACTCCGCCAAGGTCGCCATGGTCGCAGCGATCACTCCGTCATTGCCGGCCACGACTGAAGACGGAGACCGTACAATGATATCTGGTGCATAATAGGCGTTCAGTGTCGCGATTCCGCGATCTTCCCAGATCTCTTTGGTGATCCCGATAATGTAATCCGGGAAATCAACGAATTTTGGGTCAAAGCCCTTCATGCAGTCTATCCTTTGGGCAGTCGTGCAGAACCGCGCACCACCAAGGCGCTGTCGATACGCACCTGCCGTGGGTCGTTGCTGCGATTTTCAATCATGTCGAGCAGGATCTCGACGGTGCGCGCAACCATGCGGTTCGCCGGTTGTCGCACGGTGGTAAGATTGTATGAGGGCCAGGCGGCGAGGGGCACGTCGTCGTATCCAATGACCGACACATCACCCGGCACTGACAGCCCAAGTTCGAACCGCAATACATCCATGACCGCAAAGGCCATGTGATCATTTGCGACAAAAACGGCATCGGGGCGATCCGAGGCAAACATCTCGCGCGCCGCTTCCTGAGCCTGGTCCAAATGGAAATTTCCGACGGTTCTGGCGTGTAGCATCTGCCCGCTGGCCGCGAGCGCATCAAGAAAGCCTGCCTCGCGGTCGCGCTGCGTAGAAGCCCCCTCCCATCCTGCAATATAGCCGATTTTCCGATGCCCACCCGCCAAAAGAAACTTGGCGCTGCTTTGGCCACCGCTGAAATTGTCAGAGGTGACAGCCGAAATGGCATCACCGTCCTGGCTGCGGTTGAACAGCACCACAGGAACACCAGCCGCGCGGCACCGATCAGCAAGGTCTGACGACAGCGCAACCGATGCCGCGATGATGCCATCCACCTGATAATCGAGGATCTCTTCGACCACCGCGTCAACGTTATCGCGGGCGTTTGATGCCATGAAGATCAGGACATGATAGCCCTGTTCCTGCAGGGCATTCGACAGCTTCTCTAGCGCTTCGGGATAAAAGTGGTTTTCCAGATATGCGACGACCAGCCCGATGATCCGGCTTTTGCCAGACACCATGGCCCGTGCCAGAACATTGGGGCGGTAGCCCAGCTCGGCAGCTGCCTTGCGCACTTTGTCCACGGTTTTCTGGCTGGCAGAAGCGCCAGGCGTGAACACACGCGATACAGCGGACTGAGATACCCCCGCCAACTGCGCCACCTGTTCTGCTGTCACACGCCCGGTCATTCTGCAGTCCACCCACCGTCGACCAACAGGCCTGTGCCCGTGATCAGAGCCGAGGCGTCAGAGGCCAGAAAGACCACGGCGCCCATGATGTCCTCGACCTCGCCCGGGCGCCCAAGCTTGATCTTTTCCTTGATCCATGCGGCACGTTCGGGGTTGTCAAAAGTCGGGCGTGACAAATCGGTTCGGATGAAAGTCGGACAGATCGTGTTGACGCGGATCGCCATTGGGCCCCACTCGATCGCCATCGACTTGGTAAAGCCGTCGACGGCGTGCTTGGTCGCGGCATAGACCGCGCGGTCTGGGCCACCGACCTTGGCCATCTGGCTTGAAATATTGATCAGCGATCCTGGCTTACCTGCTGCGACCAAACCCAGTGCCACCTCACGCGTCAGGAAATAGGCCGCCTTGATGTTCAGTCCGGTAACCGTGTCATAGTCCTGTTCCCGGGTCTCAAGTGCCGGTGAGTGGATCGCCAGACCTGCCGAGTTCACCAGCACATCGAACGGGCCCAGATCCGCAACCAGCGACTTCGTTGCTGACAGATCGGTAATGTCCAGGGCCACCGCCTCGGCCGACAGGCCTGCCGCCGAAAGCTGGGCGACCAGCGCCGAAAGCGGCTCAGCGCGTCGCGCAGCGACAACCACATGCGCGCCAGCCTCAGCCAAGGCCACGGCACAGCCCAAACCGATGCCAGAGCTGGCACCAGCGACAAGTGCACGCTTGCCGTCCAAACGAAACGACGGGGTTTTTGGCAAGCTCATCAGGGGTCTCCTACAGGAAAGGGAATACGGCCCGACACCCGCGCCTTGTTGAACTCGCGCAAGCGGGCAAACACATCCAGACCCAATTGCCGATAGGCATCAAGGATGTCCACCAGAACCCAGTTTTCGCGGATCTTGCCACGCTCGATCCGCCAAAAATCCAGCGAGCGGAGGGCGATTTCCCGACCGGGTGGCACAATGCCCAGCCAGCCATCCTGAGTGACTGTCTGGATCATGTTGGGCCAGCCGGTGACACCGCAATAGCTGTTGTCTGCGAAAAAATGATGGGTGACCTGATCCGCTTTCAAGCCGCGATCCGGCATGGCCCGCAAAAAGGGGATCTGATGCCAGTTGCGGAACCCCGCAATGCCGCGGGCTGTGCCAATCCCGGCCGGGCCATACCAGGTCATGTCACGATGCCAGAACCGCTCCATCTGCATGACCTCGGCCCCCCCTTGCGAGGGATGTCGTGTCATCTGGGTCAACATGTCGATGACCAACTGCTGATTTTCCTGGCTTTGCCCAAGGTCGCGGCCAGACCGGAACAGCCCATCGCCGCTGGCGGGTCCCGGGACCCAAAGCTCTCGTCCCAAAGACGGCGCGAGCGGCCACGCCCCGGCCTGCATCATAACCTCGGGAATATCCCAGATCGCCTGAATTTCAGCGACTGTCCCATCCACAATCCGATAGAATTCATGAAAACGCATATGCGCCAGATGTCCAGTCGGAGGGATGTCAAGAAAAGGCGCGCAAAATGTGCCCACGAAGTGACCCGCGCAGCCAACCCAATCGGCCCCCTGCTCGTCCGAACCCGACATGATGATCCAGTCCCGGCGCTCCAGATCCGGAAAGGCCGCCCGCACCACAGAAAGCGCCAGGTCAAAAAAGGCCTGTCCCCCCACGATATCGCCAAAAGGGTGGCACAGATGGACCAAGGCATCCTGCGCCACCTCGTTCAACGCGGCTTGAAGCGCATTGTCGTCCCAATGGTATTGCGCGTCTCGCAGCGGCGTAAGCAGGCCCTTGTTTACCAAGTGGAGGTCAGTCATATGCGGGTCCACCTATTCCGCGGCATCCCGACACGGTGCACCAGCGCCGTAAGGTACATTGATGCCACCGTAGCGACGCACGCGGATGTTGCATTGCTCAGCGTGGCCAACAAACCCTTCAAGCATGCAAAGTCGCGATCCATATTCACCGATCAGGGTTGCGGCCTCGTCCGTCAGAACCTTTTGGTAGCTGTGCGTCTTTAGGAACTTGCCGACCCATAGGCCACCCGTATAGCGACCTGCTTTTTTGGTCGGAAGCGTATGGTTGGTACCGATCACCTTGTCGCCATTGGCCACATTTGTGCGCGGACCAAGGAAAAGCGCCCCATAGCAGGTCATGTTTTCCAGGAACCAGTCATCACGATCGGTCATGACCTGCACATGCTCAGAGGCGATCTCGTCAGCCACTGCCAGCATTTCATCATAGGTATCACACAAGATCACCTCGCCGTAATCCTCCCAGCTTGTTCGGGCGGTGCCAGCGGTAGGGAGGATTTGCAGAATCCGATCAATCTCGGACAGCGTGTCCTCAGCAAGCTTGCGTGAGTTCGTGACCAGGACCGCGGGAGAGTTGTAGCCGTGCTCTGCCTGGCCCAACAGATCTGTTGCGCACAGCTCTCCATCGACTGTGTCGTCGGCAATCACCATTGTTTCGGTCGGGCCTGCGAAAAGGTCGATGCCAACGCGGCCAAAAAGCTGCCGCTTCGCCTCGGCGACAAAGGCGTTACCGGGGCCCACAAGAAGGTGCACCGGATCAAGCGTTTCTGTCCCTAGCGCCATTGCACCCACGGCCTGAATGCCGCCCAATACATAAATTTCATGCGCCCCACCCAAGTGCATTGCAGCAATCACGCCCGGATTGGGTTCGCCTTCGAATGGCGGCGTGCAGGCGATAATTCGGGGGACACCAGCAACCGAGGCCGTGGCGACAGACATATGGGCCGAAGCGACCATGGGAAACTTGCCGCCGGGCACATAGCAGCCCACCGATTGAACAGGGATGTTTTTGTGCCCCAGGACCACACCGGGCAGGGTTTCGACCTCGATGTCCAACATCGACTCCCGCTGGGCCTGTGCAAAGTTCCGCACCTGATCCTGGGCAAAGGTGATATCCGCCATCTCCTGAGGCGAGACCTTGGCGATTATAGCTGCGATCTCATCCTCGCTCAGCCGGTAGCTGTCACGGTCATACCCATCGAACTTGATCGCCAACTCACGGACGGCCGCGTCACCGCGCGCGTCGATATCTTTCAGCGTGCTTTCAACCACAGCGGCGACCCGGGCGTCATCCTCGGCGCGATCCGCTTCGGGTTTCCCTCTCTTGAGATACTCAATCGCCACGTCAGGCTCCTTTTGTCTTTGGCGGTGTTTCGCCGCCATCACTTGTTGCCCCGCTGCAGCGCCCGTACAGGATGGCGTTACTCTGGATGTGGGGCCATGCAAGGCTGTAAGCCCCGTCGCATGTGCCACCATGGCCCACCCAAGCCGCGCCGGGCCGGGCACAGTATGAGCAGTCGGGGATCTGTCTTGCACGTTGGATTCTCGCAATCTGAACTAAGAGGCCTTGCCGCTTCCACAGCACGCCATGCAGACCTCTGCGCTTAGGATTTCGACGGGGCAGCGCCCCCAAAGCCCGGCTGATCACCCCGTCCTGTGGGCATGGGTCATACAGGTCAATCGCACCACGCGTTGCTGTCACCTGAGAGGCCTCTGGCCGAGCCACGGCAGCTCCCGCGAGCGGGCCAGTATCATGGCGCACGCCCATCAGACTGCTGCCTCTGGTCGCGGCGGCACCTTGTCCCCGCGATCAAAGGCTTCCCAGCCTTCGCCATTAAAAAGATCAACGCCAAGCTGTGCCGCGACATGGGCGAAATCCACGTTCACCCAGTTGTCAACGATCTTGCCGTCAACGACTTTCCAGAAATCCATGTAGCGAATCTCGACCCGCTTGCCAGTCGCGGCAATGCCAAGGAATGTGCCGCTGTGAGTCGCCTCTTGCCGTCCGAAAGCGGCTGCCCATTCGCCCATCTAAAGACGCGCCTCATCAATACAGACCTTGTCGGAAAACGCCGCCTGGAAGGGACGTTGCCAATTGTCCTGAAACGCCTTGAGGCCGGTTTTTGTGCCGCAGCCCGTGTTGCCCATCCATCGAAAGCCTTGGGCAAAAAATTGACCGATATCGTCGATACGATGATCGTTCAGCCCGTCTACCATTGTTTCGATTACGGCCTGCGTCTCGGCCGTCTTGGACATGTCGGTATCACGGGTCAACACAGCCTGTTCCGGGCGCGAGCCTTTCATGGTCGGGGTCCTTTCAGAAAAATCAGAGACTTGATTTGAAATGCGACACCGCGGTCCGGAAAGTCCCAGGGCAGTCTGTTCAAAGCCGGATGACGCGTCATCGCAGAGTGACGGGCTGCGGTGCTCATGTTCCGCCCCCCGATCTGAGGCAGGCTGTCTTGAAGCGCCCTGTCAGAGATCCTGCGCACGCCGTCATCCCTTGACCGCACCGGCGGTCAATCCACCCACGATTTGTCGTTGGAAAAACATCACAAGAATGAACAGTGGCACGGTCGCGGACACCACCGAGGCCACAGCAAACATCACGTTGCCCTCGGTCTGGGTCGTGCCCATAAAGGCGTTTACGGCCGGCACCATCGTTCGGTTGCTTTCAGACAGCAAGGTCGCCCCAACGACAAAATCGTTATAGGCCAGTAGAAACGAAAACAGTCCCGTCGTAATCACACCCGGCCACATTACAGGGATGATCACCCGACGAAACGCCTGAAACTGATTGCATCCATCGACCTTGGCGCTTTCGTCCAGCTCGCTCGGGATATTCTTAAAAAAGGAATGCAACATCCACAGTGTGAATGGTTGGTTGATAGCGACCAAGACGATGATCGTGGTGGGCAAAATACCCCAAAGGTTCCATTCGAAAAACGGCAGAAGATAACCGGCAACAAGTGTGATCGGCGGCATTGCACGAAAGATCAATGCAGTGATCAACAGCCAGAACGTATAGTTGTAAGTCGACCGCGACAGGGCATAGCCGCCCAAAGTGCCAATCGTAAGTGAGATGGTGACCACGAAAAAGCACACGATGGCGGTGTTCAGAACATTGCGCCAGAATTCTTCCTGAATCCAAGCACCATGATAGCCTGTCGCGGTAAATGGTGAGCCGTAAACCGCCTTTGTCCGTTCGCCCGTGATCGCGTTCGTCCAGTCTGCAATCGAAAAGAAATCCAGCTCTACCTTGAACGATCCCCACACAGTCCAGATGAAGGGAAAGGCGGCAAGGATGAACCAAAGCAGAACGAAAAGAGACGAAGCAACCCGCAGGCTGGTGGGCATTCTTTGTGCGCGGCTGGCCATGATCAGCGGGCTCCTTTGAAGTCACGCCAAGTGCGCACCAGCACCGGCGACAGCAGAATCGCGACCCCGATGATTGTCATAACAGAGGTGGCTGACGCTGAAGAAAGCTGGCGGGTTTCACCGCCGAGATCGTTGTAGATAAATGAGCTTAGCGATTGCGCGTGCGCCTCTGCGTTGAAACCGATGATCGGCTCAAAAACCTTGAAGTTGTCCATCAGCTGGATCAGCGCCACAAATGTCACCAGTGGCATCAAATGCGGCACAACGACGTATTTGACCTGCTGCCAGCGGGTCGCTCCATCAATCTGCGCCGCTTCAAGCTGATCGGACGGCAAGGTCTGAAGCCCGGCGTAAAAAACCACAAAAGCAAACGGCGCAGCATGCCAGACGCCATAAACCAGCAGGGCCACCCACATCAAACCGGTCGAGGCCTTGAGACTGAAATCAGGATCACCTGCAAGGGCGACGAGGGCTGAACCTATCACACCCCGGCTGTCTACCATCCAGAACAGGATCAAGGACCCAATCAACGGCGTCACGATCATTGGCAATAGCGAAAAGAATATCATCAGCCCCTTGAGGTGACGGTGTAGCGCGTTCACCGCCAGCGCAATAATCAACCCCAGGACTATCGTCAGGGGTGTCACAACTGCGACAAATGTCAGCGTGAACGCCATTGCGCGGTAGAACGGCAGGTTGCCCAGTTCGGAAAAGAAGCCCACCCAGCTATCAGTGGACGCCCAGAGCGCTCGAAACTCATCGACGGCGAGGTGACCACGGTCAAAGTAGATATCCAGGCCGACAAACCGTCCAAGTGGTTTTTCAGCACGCAGCGCGGCTGTCGCGTTCTGGTCGATCGTGGTTTCCGTCGTGCACCCCACCAAGGGCGTACAACTTTCCACTTCGATCAGAACCGCTGGGTGCGGAGCAAAGATCGATTGCATCACAACCGAGCCAATCGGCATTGCGATAAACAGCAGCATCGCAAGTCCGGTTGGCAGAAAAAACCAGAGGAACGTCTTGTGGCGCATGGCGAGTTTCCTGCGTGAAAAGGTCTGTGCGGACGGCAACAGTGCCCGTCCGCACAAGCAGCTTCCTACTGAAGGAAGCCTTTCTCGATGGCAGCGGCACGGTACGCGGCTTCCACATCAGCCAAAGCCTGTTCCGCGCTTTCTTTGCCCTGCATGAAATCAGCCAGTTCATTGCCAAGTGCGCTGTGCATCAGACCCATGTAGGGCAACATCGGGTAGGGTGTGGTGCGCATCTTTGCAGCGTCGAAGACGCCTTGGGCATCCGGTGTCGGCTGGTAGCCCTTGATCAACCAAACCGCGAGAGGCAGCGTTTCCTCGGTGAGCATGGCGGGACGAATACCGTGCATCATCGCAAGGAAGGTCGCTTCAGCTTCGTCATCAGAAATATTCTTGCCAACGGTCCACCCGTCCCACCAAAGGGTCGAAGCCGGAATAGAGCCGCCACCCACGGTCAATGGACCTGCGATCGCGTGACCGGCCTTCACTTCTTCCAGAACACCTTCGGTGGTCGTTTGCTGGGACGCACGTGATCCCCACATGTTCATAATCGCCACGTTACCTGCACGATATTCGGCATTGGTGGTGTTGGAATCATGGGTCAGGAAATCGGGGTTCATGTATTCCGAAAGCGCCTTCATCATGTTCAGCGCATTCACGCCCGCTTCGGTGTTTATGTTGGGCTCGGCGGTGCCCGGCTTGAAGTGCGTGCCGCCATACCCCAGGAACATGTTGTTGAATTCTTGCGCCAAATTCCAGCCCGCCTTGTAGGCACCGCCGACCGGGTTCTGCATGATCCCCTGCGAGCGGATGGCCTCTGCCACGACAAGCATTTCCTCGTAGGTCGTGGGAACCTCTACGCCGGCCTGCTGCAACACGTCCTTTCGGTACATCAGGTGCTGGGCATTGGCCATGAAAGCCACCGCCATGATGTCACCACCGATCTTGATCAGTTGGCTCGGCATCAGGTCTCCGCCGTGCTTGGCCACCAGATCATTCAAAGGGCGCACAACGTCTTCGTTCATCAAAGCAACGATTGAACTGTTGGCGATAATAGCGGAGGTGTACTCTGAAGGGTTTCCAGACAGACCTGCAACGTTGATGGTCTGATGCTCGGACGTCAGATTGCTTTCGACCTCTGCGCCAGAGCATTCCTTTGCAGCGGCGCCGACGGCCTGAATGGCGGCAAACTCGTTGCCGACAATGCTCACGCGTGCCCCGATTTCACAGGCATAGCCCGCGCTTGCTGCAAAGGCGGTCATTGAACCGGCCAGTGCGACTCTTTTCAGAAACATTCGTCTTCCTCCCGTTGGATATGGGTGCATCTTCGAAGCCTGCACCCGGTTTGAACCCGAAATTTCGGGCAAGATATTTCGACCCTATGCGCGCACCCGCGCCCCGGTCGTTGCATCAAACAAGTGGCAGTGATCGGCTTGAACGCGGATCGCAACCGTGTCGTGAATTTCAGCGCGGTAGGCTTTGTCCGCCTTGACAGAGACAAGCGTCCCGCCAATCCGCACTGACACCATGGTGCTGTCGCCCAAAAGCTCTTGCGTGTAGATGGGCGCGGTGATCTCACCCTCGGTCGCAACGACGCTTGCATCTTCTGCACGAAACCCCAGAGTGATAGGCCCGTCAGGCGCATCAAGTCCCGTGACCTTGGTGTGTTGCGCCGTGAAGACACCGCCGGAAACAGATCCTGGGATCAGGTTCATGGCTGGGTTTCCAATGAAGCTGGCCACAAATGCATTGGCAGGCTCGTCATAAATTTCCGTCGGAGATCCAACCTGTTGAACGACGCCCTGCTTCATGACCACCACCCTATCGGCAAGTGTCATTGCCTCGATCTGATCATGGGTCACGTAGATGGTCGTAACCGCCAGTTCGTGGCTCAAGTTCTTGATCTGGGCGCGCGTCGACACGCGCAACTTGGCATCCAGATTGGACAAGGGCTCGTCCATCAGAAAGACGTTTGGTTCCCGCACGATCGCCCGAGCCAAAGCGACGCGCTGCCGTTGTCCGCCAGACAGCTCTGCCGGCTTTCTGTGCAGGAAATCATCCAGTTCCACCATGGCTGAGGCACGGCGGACCCGGTCATCATGTGTGGCTGGATCCACCCCGCGTACCTTCAGGGGGAACCGAATATTTTCGTAGACGTTCATGTTGGGGTAAAGCGCGTAGCTTTGGAACACCATGGCCACGTCACGATCCTTGGGCTCCAAGTCATTGACCCGCTTGCCATCAATCAGGATCTCGCCTTCGGTGGCATCTTCAAGTCCTGCGATCATCCGCATCGTGGTGGTTTTGCCGCAGCCCGAAGGACCAAGAAGTACAAGGAACTCCTGATCGGCTATCGTCAGATCAAAGTTGTCGACCCCTACAAAGTTGCCCCATCTTTTTCCCAAATTGCGTAACTGGATTTCTGCCATGGTCCTCCCCTTGGCGGAATCATTTGCATTTGCATTCGTATGCAAACATGATTGTACAAGGTGGATTGCCTTGGCAAGAAAAATTTGCAAGCGTATGCAAACATTGGTTGCGAGTCATGTTTGCGACCGCCCATTCGGAGCCCCTCAAGTGACTGGTTTACAAACTGAAAAGTCCGTCGTTCGAACGTTTTACAAGGCCCTGGACGCCCCCAATGCCAATCTCGCCGATGTTATCGCCGCGCATACTGGCCCCGATTACCTGTGGCGGGGCTTTCATCCATTTGGCGAATTGAATGCCGCACAGGCGGCACGTGAATTCTGGCAACCCTTGCGCCACTCTCTGACCTCGATGCAGCGGCGACAGGATATCTTTTTCGCCGGCGAAAACGCCCTGAATGCAGGAGGAACCTGGGTGGTTTCCATGGGGCACTTGATGGGACTGTTTGACGCCTCATGGCTTGGAATCCCCCCCACGGGAAAATTGGTTTTCCTGCGCTATTGCGAATTCAACCGTGTGCAAGATGGCAAAATCACGGAAACGGCGATGTATTTTGACATCCCGCATCTCATGATACAGGCCGGCATCCCCCCCTTTCCGCCGCAAACAGCGGCCCATGTCGTGCAACCCGGCCCCATAACGCATGATGGTCTATTATTTTCTCCGCAACCGCCTGAGGAAGGTGCAAAGACACGCGCTTTGATCGAAAACATGATTGCAGATCTGGGCCAATGGCAGGCAGAGATACCTCTGGAAGAGGAATTGCGCCGCACCTGGGCCGAGGACATGATCTGGTGGGGACCTGCCGGGATCGGCGCGACCTATACAATCCCACGCTACGCGGCGCAGCATGCAGGTCCCTTCAGATCCGGATTCACCCAACGGTCAAAGACCACACATATCGCGAGGGTCGCCGAGGGCGCCTATGGGGCATTCTTTGGTTGGCCAAATTTCACCGCGCGGGCCTCTGGCGGCTTTATGGGCATGCCTGCGACCGATCAAGCTGGCGAGTTCAGAGTGATTGACGTTTACCGACGTGACGGCGACAAGTTGGCCGAGAACTGGATCTTCATAGACCTGTTACATTTCTGGAAATCACAGGGACTTGACGTCCTTGCTCGCATTCCATCGCTTTGAGTGCCCGCCGCATCTGTTCTGACGTGTTCAGAGATCAGAGGTCATCACTGCGCACCGGCTTACAGAATGACGGCCCAACTCTTGTTGTCGACCAGTGCGAACTGATTAAACCCGGCTAAAACCCGAACCCAACGGCCGCGGGAAAGCCGACAAACAGAGCGCGGTGTCACAGCGCTTTATAACTTGCAAAACACAGGGGTCTGGCATCACGCAGGGCTGCAGTCGTCAGGCCATGTCTGCGCAAGAACTGCCCGCATCTGTTGCAATAGCATGGCCCCAAACGCATCTGCGCGGGCTTTGACCCGGATGCAACCAAGAGACCTTTCGCGACGGCAAGGCGCATCGCGCAAACCATCGAGCTGCAGTTTTATGAGCAGGAGGCTGCACTGCCTTGACCACACCGCCAGACTGTCCACAGGCACGTCCAAGCCTGTTGCACTCTTTCCAAAGACGTGGACACACGCGTCCCGGTGACGGATCAATCCCTATGAACGTGAACAGCACAGGGCGCGTGCCGAACAACCCGCGCAGCCGTCGAGCCGATCAGGTAGTCTGACAGCCCCGGTTTGTGAGAACCGATCACGATGCAATCAAAGTTGTGCTCGATCGCATAGGCAATGATGGCATGATGGGCCTGACCACGCGTGATTTCCGCCTTGACCCCAGCCAAGCCCGCGACTTTTTCGTGCAGGATCGAGCGTGACCTCTCAAAACCGCGCTCCACCGTTTCTTCACCGATATAGATGCTGACAGACCCTTTTGGCACCTCGAATACGTGCAGTGCGGTCACCTCTCCGCTTTCTGAGGTGATGGCACGGGCAATTTCCAGCGTCTGTGGAGAGATGCCATGAT
>JAKVCP010000026.1:0-14504 GCA_022448925.1 Paracoccaceae bacterium | reverse complement strand
AAATTCCATAAACAGTTGCTTGAACTTGTCAACAGCCTCCTTCTTAGAGAACACAGGTATGTCATTGACATGTGTAATAAATGATCCACAAAGACATTGCTTCTTGCTCTTTTCATTAAATGACTTGTTGGCACAAGAACCTTTTCATACATGCGTCGTTCCCTTTATTTTCGAGAGTATGCCAGCGAGTCAACACGGTACCGCATCCGAAGTGACCTGATGCTTACCAGCTGGCAGACGCTCACTCTTTGGCCGTCAAATCAAAATTTTCACCCGGGAAATACTTCGCAAGCCGCACATCGGCCGCGCGGGCGTGGCCCTCCATGCCCTCCAAGCGGGAAATGCGCGCCGTTGCCTCAGCCACCCGTTTTGCGCCGTCACGCGTGGCGCGTTGCCAGGTGACGATTTTCATGAACTTGTGAACGCTTAACCCCCCGGTATAACTGGCCGCACCCGAGGTTGGCAGAACATGATTGGTGCCAGATGCCTTGTCGCCGTAGGACACGGTTGTTTCTTCGCCCAGAAACAACGATCCATAGCATTTCAGTCGTGACAACCACCAGTCCAGATCATCAGCTTGCACGGTCAAATGCTCGGGCGCATAATCGTCAGATGTTGCCGCCATTTCTTCGCGGTCCGCACAGACGATCACCTCTGCATAATCGCGCCAGGCGGCCTCGGCATTTTCGCGATTCAAATCTGGAAGATCCGCAATCAATCCCGGAACCCTTGCCATCACGTCTTCGGCCAAAGGACGGTGATCCGTCACCAGCCAGACTGGCGAATTATAACCATGCTCTGCCTGGCTGACGAGATCTGTTGCCACAATGTGCGGGTCTGCACCTTTATCGGCAAGGATCAGGCTGTCCGTGGGGCCAGCAATCATGTCAATCCCGACACGCCCATACAAGGCACGCTTGGCCTCGGCCACAAATTGATTACCCGGACCGACAATGATGTTGGCTTTGGGTTGGTCAAACAGACCAAAGGCCATCGAGGCAACGCCTTGAACACCCCCGATTGCCATAATCTTATCAGCACCGCAGACGTGGGCCGCATAGACAATTGCAGGATTCAGGCCTTCGCCAGGCTGCGGCGCCGAACTGACGGTGATATGTTCGCACCCCGCCACTTTGGCGGTTGTCACCGTCATTATGGCGCTGGCAATGTGGCGGTACCGACCCGCTGGCACGTAGCATCCCGCTGCAGCAATCGGGATCGCGCGTTGGCCAGCCACCAGCCCTGGATTGATCTCATACTCCACATCGGCAACCGTGCCCTTTTGCACCTCTGCAAAGCGCCGGACATTGTCATGTGCAAAAAGGATATCATCCTTCAATTTCTGCGGCACCTGATCAGAGGCTGCAGCGATTTCTGCTGGCGTCAATTCGACATTGCCGTCGTATCTGTCAAACTGTTTGGCATATTCCAGAGCTGCTGTTTCACCTCGGTCCTCGATATCAGCAAGGATCCGCGCCACAGTCGCGACTGTCTCGCTCGCATCCGATCGCGATGTCAGCGCGGCTTTCTTAAGATAGTTTCGTGCCATGGTGTCCTCTGATTATTATGGACTTTGTGCTTCGCGTTTATTGTGCAGGATCGAAGCGAAAAACGCCAAACCGATCAAGCCCATACCTATCCCACCAGTGATCAATTCGTGAACGTGAAAAATGGATTGCAGGAACATGATGACAGATAAGGCAAAGATTGAATAAAACGCCCCATGCTCCAGATAACGGAACTCTGCCAGCGTGCCGCGTTCAACAAGCATGATGGTCATTGAACGCACATACATCGCACCGATGCCAAGGCCAATGGCAATCAACAGAATATTCGTTGTCAATGCAAAAGCCCCGATCACACCATCGAACGAGAAACTGGCGTCAAGCACTTCAAGATACATGAACGCCCCAAAACCACCCTTGGCACCAACCGCGGCTGTCGATCCCGCAATGTTGTCCAAATAGATGCCCAAACCGTCCACCAAAGTGAATACAAGCAAGCCCATAACCGCCGAGGTCAGAAAGGCGCCCTGCTCCACCTCGGGCAGGGACCGGCAGATCAACAGGACGATGACCAAGACGAACGCGATTTCAAACCCACGAATGGAGCCCCAGACGCGCAAGCGCTTTTCCAGCATTTCGATCCAGTCGATCGACTTGTCTTCGTCGATGAAAAACTTCAGGGCGACCATCATCAGAAAGGTCCCCCCAAAGGCCGAAATCGGCCCGTGCGCCCCGCCGATGATCTCTGAATACTGATCCGGGTCAGACAAGGCCAGATGAACGGCGGCGAAGGGATTTATCCACGCAAAGATGGCGACAATCGCAAGAGGGAACACGATTCGCATGCCAAAAACCGCGATCAGAATTCCCCAGGTCAGGAATCGTCTTTGCCAGACCGGTGTCATCTCTTCCAGCTTGTTGGCGTTTACGATTGCATTGTCAAAAGACAATGCAATCTCAAGTGCAGCCAACACCGTGCCCACGATGAGGAACGAAACGACGCCGGACCACGAACCCTCTGTTGCCCAGCCCAACCAGCCGGACAGGCCCAAACCCACAACTGTCACGGCCAATGGCCACTTCAGATACGACAGGGTGCTACGTTGCATGCTCATCTTTTAGTTTCCTGACATGACAGCTGGAAGCCAAAGAACCAGCTTGGGGAAAAGGAACAACAGGATAAGCCCGAAAAGCTGGACGAGCATAAACTGCATCATCCCGAGGTAAATGTCCTTGAGATCCCAGTTCGGAACAACGCCTTTGAGGAAATAGGCGGAAAGCGCGACGGGCGGCGATAGCCAGGCTGTCTGAAGGTTTACCGCAACCAGAATACCGAACCAGACCATCAGGTCGTATCGATCAAGCCCGTAGACATCCAGCTTTTCGACTGTTGGCAGCAATATCGGAACAACGATCAGAACGATCGGCACCCATTCGAGAGGCCAGCCAAGCAGGAAGATCAACGCCATCACAAGCAGCAGCACCAAGTAGGGCGACATATCCAAGCCCAGCAGCAATTCCGTCAACATCTTGGGTGTTCCAAGCGCTGAGAACTGCGCACCAAAGAAGTTCGACGCCGCGACGAGGAACATGATCAAAACAGTGATTTCCAGGGCCTTGATCAAACTGTCAAAGAAGCTGGGGATCGTGAATTTTCGATAGGCAACTGACAGGAGGATCGCGCCAAACGCGCCCATGGCTGCCGCTTCGGCCGGAGTGGCCAGTCCCAGAAGGATCGAGCCCAAAGCGAAGGAAATCAGGATCGTTGGCGGCATCAGACCGGCAAAGAACTCGTCCCAAAGCTCTGAGAAGTAGAACTCCTTGTCCGCATCCGCGCCATAGATCGGACGCCCCAGAATGGCCAGCAGAACGGTGAAAGCGGCGAAGACAGTTGACCAGATCGGGATACCCCCATCCGGGCCCATGTTTGCAAACACCATATAGAGGTGAAACAGCACGGCGATCGGAACAGCGATCCGCAGGACATTGAGCTTTCGATAAGCTAGATAGGCCACAAACAGCACCAGCCCAAGGATAATCGGTCCGCCAAAGGGCATGACAGCTCCGAACGCACCGCCCAGACTCAATCCGAAAACACGGCAAACCGTCAAAATCCCCAGACAGATCAGCGCAACTTCGACGCCATAGTACTTCGATGTTTTGGGCTGATCTTCTTCGGCAAGAACTGGACCGAGCTCGGGGTTCAGCCAGCACCGGCCCAAAGTATAGATCAAGTACAGCGATGCCAGCAGTGCCCCCGGTATGAAGGCGCCTCGGAACAGGTCGAGGGTCGAAACTTCAAGCACGGGGCCCATAACGATCAACATGATGGACGGCGGGATCAGGATCCCAAGGGTCCCACCGGCCGTGATGGTGCCGGCCGCCAGCTGGACGTTATAGCCAGACCGGCTCATGGTGGCACCCGCCATGATACCCAAAAGGGTAACAGAGGCCCCAACAATTCCCGTTGCCGCCGCAAAGATTGTCGAGACAATCAATACCGCGATGAACAGCGCTCCGCGCACGCGCGCCATGATCATCTGTATCGAGGCAAAGAGCCGCTCCATCAGGCCCGCCGCTTCCATCACGATTCCCATCAGCACGAAAAGCGGCACCGCCATGAGCTGGTCGTTCAACATGGTTGAGTTGGTGTTCAGCGTCATCAAAAGGGTTGTCAGCTTGAAGTTTGCGCCCCAGATGCCGAACACAAATCCAAGAAAGATCAGCGTGAACGAAATCGGGAAGCCGATAAAGATCACAAACAGCATGGCGCACAGCATGATCAGCCCGATTGTAGGCTTTGACAGGCCAGGACGGGCCTTCATCATATCCGTAAACCATTGGCCACCCGGCACCCAATCCGGCAAGAAGACTGCCAGAACCAGCCAAGCCAGGGCAATCAGATAGACTGGCAAGGCGCGAACGAACAGACGCTCTCGGTCTTTGCCCATCTTGTGGAAGGCACGAAAGATCTCTGGGATGCCCTGCAGCAGCAACAAGAACCCGCCAACCGGCATGGCGGTACGCGCCGGCCACAGCAGTGGGCCCCACGCACTGTCGATCTGCATCGTCTCTCCGTTTGAGTAAGCCAACCACCAAAACTGTGCGGCAACCACCGTAAAAAAGATCATCGAGGGGATAAAGAACAACAGATACAGCGTGGCATCCACAGTGGCTTGGGTTTTGTCCGACCAGTTGCGGTACAGAAAGTCGGCACGAATGTGCACACCGCGCATCAAGCCATAACCAGCAGCGGCCATGAACAAGACACCGGCAATCATCCGGCTGGTGTCGTAAACCCAAAGTGTTGGCCCAAGCCCCAATGAACGTGCCAAATCCTCAAAGCCTGCGTTTTGCAGGATCGAGAATGAATTGCGCATGAAGACTTCATAAACCACGACCGCGATCAGCGGGATCATCATCAGTGCGATGATCTGCCCTGCCCGGTAATTGATCATGTCAATCGCCGCCGTGATCGGGCGCTGCCATGATGTCATGTCCTCAGGCGTCTCTCCTACCGCCTCGGACCGTCGCTCGGCTATCAGCTCGTCAGCAATCTCGAGCTCATCCAGGTTCACCTCATCTGCGGCCATCCCCACATCTCCCTTGTAGGTTCAGGGCCCTTATCGGGCCTTCATTTTTGAAACGGGGCCGCAAGCTGCACACCACGTTGCAAAAATGAAGTGCGGGGCCAAACAGGCCCCGCGCAGTGATCAAGACTTATTTAAGCGTCGCGGCATGCGCGCGGCCAAGACCGGCGTTCGACGTTTGTGCGCCCGCCCAGAAAGGAACCGCGATGTCCGCGAAATCCTTTTGGGACTGCCAGACTTCTGCGAAGAACTCGTTTTCGTCAGCAGCAGCCTGCAGCGCCTTTTTGGCAGCAGCCATATACTCTGTGAAGTAGTCTGCCGGAGTATCTTCGAGGATAACGCCGTGGTTCTGCGTCAGATCCTGCAGCGCCTTGCCGTTTTCGTAGATACGATAGGACAAAGACTTGGACAGCGAGGCGTTCGCGGCCACTTCCAGTGCCTTCTGCTCAATCTCTGACAGGCTGTTGTAAAAATCGAGGTTCACATACATGTCAGCGTTCACCGTGACCTGGTGCAGGCCCTGCAGATAGTAGTGCTTCAACACTTTCTGGAAGCCAAAGACCGAGTCAGGCTTTGGGCAGCACCATTCGGCAGCGTCGATGGTGCCCTTTTCAAGTGCAGGCAGAATGTCGCCACCGCCCATCGCAACCGCGGGCACGCCGATGTCAGCATAGGCTGCACCAACCATGCCGGGAGGCGCGCGGAACCGCATCTGGCGGAAGTCATCCATCGACTTGATCGGCTCTGGGAACCAGCCAAGTGCTTCAGGTCCGACAGGCTGCAGCATAAAGCCCTTGACGTTCACGCCCATCTCTTCCCAAAGGCGATCATACAGCTCTTTACCGCCACCGAACTGGAACCAGCTCAGGAACGCAATGTTGTCAAGCCCGACACCCGCACCGGCAACAGGCGCGCCGAACAAGTTTGCTGCCACATGCTTGCCGCCCCAGTAGTGTGTCCAGGCGAAGCCACCTTCGACAAGACCCGCGTCAACGGCATCCATGATGTCGCGCGGACCGACAACGGCACCAGCTGGCAAAACTTCGATTGTCAACGAACCGCCGGTCAGGGCAGCAACGTCATCGCCAAATGCCTTGAGCATCACGACTTCGTCCGCTGTATTCGGCAGAACAGACTGAATGCGCAGGACCTTTTCGGCCATTGCAGCTGACGCAGTCAGCGCCAGCGTGACGGCCCCTGCCGCCACGTGCTTTAATTTGAACATGTAGTTCCTCCCATCAAAAGTTGGCCTTCAATCTTGTTTTTCTGGTCCGAAACGGAAGGCTTCGCCTCGGAGTGTGTTTGGGGCCAATGGCCCATCCCAACGTCAGAACCGACGCGGGGTGACAGAACTCGACACCTCATTATCTTGCATCCTCAAGCATGAGATCTGCGGCCTTTTCCCCAATCATAATGCATGGGGCATTGGTATTGCCGCTGACAATCACCGGCATGATAGATGCATCCGCAACACGCAAACCGTCGATTCCCTTGACCCGCAGTCGTGGATCGACAACCGCCTTGTCATCCGTGCCCATCTTGCAGGTTCCCGTCGGATGATAAATCGTCACAGAGGTACGACGGGCCCAGTCAAGCGTTGCGTCCTCGTCATCCATCGCAACGTGGGACCCCGGCGCATGCTCTTCGGTGATATGGTCTTTCAAAGGGGACGTGTTGGAAATCTGTCTGGCAATCTGAATGCCCTTCACAAGCGTCCTGCAGTCCAGATCTGTGGATAGATAATTCGGATGAATCAACGGATGATCGTTCATATCGGCGGATTTCAGCGATAAGTGCCCGGCGCTTTCTGGCCGCAATTGCAAGACCGATGCCGTGAAGGCCGAAAATTTATGTGGCCCATCGGCGGGCTTGTCCGCACTCCATGGCTGGATGTGGAACTGGATATCCGGCGTTTCCAAGTGATCCTCGGTCTTAAGAAACCCCGTGCCAAGGCTGGCTGCCATCGTCATCGGGCCACGTTGGGTCAAGGCATATTGGGCTGCCATCAGCCCCTGCTTGAAGATACTGTTCGCTTCGACGTTGATTGTGCTCAGATTGGTTTTGAACACAGGGCGCGCCTGCAAATGATCCTGCAGGTTCTTGCCAACGCCTTTCAACGCTGACGAGACCTCGATCCCATGAGGGCGCAATTCATCTGGATCGCCTATTCCGGACAGCATAAGAATTTGCGGCGAGCCGATCGCGCCGGCGCTCAGAACCACCTCTTTGCGGGCGCGGATCGTGCTCATGGTGCCCTTGCGTCGCACACGAATACCGGTCGCACGCCCACCATCAAGCAGAACCTTCTCGGTCTGCGTATCCGTGATGATCGTCAGGTTCGGCCGGTTTTTTGCGGGATTTAGATAGGCCACCGCCGACGAACAGCGCCGACCCTTTTTCATCGTCAGCTGAAAGTAGCCAACGCCCTCTTGATCTTCCCCATTGTAATCCTCTGCCCGCTTGTATCCGGCCATCTCAGCCGCATCGAGCCACACATCGACAACTTTTCGGGTCAGCCGGGACGTTTGAACAGACAGCGGACCATCAGTGCCTCGGGTCTCACCCGGTGTTTCGCCGTGCCAGGTTTCAGACCGCTTGAACAACGGCATCACATCTGCCCACGACCACCCGATACATCCCAACTGCGCCCAATGATTGTAGTCTTGCGGCTGGCCGCGAACATACAGCAATCCATTGATCGAGCTGGAGCCTCCAAGCACGCGCCCTCGGGGCCACGCAATCGATCGACCGGCGATGCCTTCGTCACGTTCTGTGACATACATCCAATCCGACCGGGGGTTGCCCATGGTGCGAAAGTACCCGACAGGGATATGAATCCAGGGGTTGCGGTCTTTGGGCCCAGCTTCGATCAGGGCGACCGTATAGCGGCCATCTGCCGACAAACGATTGGCCAACGCGCACCCGGCGGATCCCGCCCCCACAACTACGAAATCAAACTCCATGCTTCCCCAGAGCTATCAAAAAATGAGACTTTTTATCTCGATTTTACTTAAAAAGGACGATACACTGTTTGCTGAAAAATGCACCACTTTTTTCACTGGGAGGTTTCCGTGACGGATTCAGGCCGTATACCTACCAATCTGAGAACCCTCATGATACTGGAAATCATGGGAAAAAGCAGTCAACCGATGACCGCCACTCAGATCAACGAAGAGTTACGATTACCGAAACAAACGGTTCACAGGCTCTGCGCAACGCTTGAAGAAAACGGATTTCTGACGCGACCTGGCGGCACCAAAAAATTCCAAGTAGCTCGTCGATTGCGCGAGTTGGGCTCAGGACTCTTGTACAATTCCAGAGATCATGTAGCGCGCCACCAGATCCTGAAACAGGTGGCCGAAAGTGTGAGAGAAACTGTCAACTATGCGGCACCGGGCAGTACCGGCATGAACTACCTTGATCGCGTTGAGACCGATTGGCCCTTTCGCATTCAGTTGCCCATCGGCACAAGCGTTCCGTTCCACTGCACAGCAAGTGGCAAGGTCTTTTTGGCAAGTCTTGAGCCACAAAAACGGCAAGCCATGGTGGAGTCTTTGCCTTTGGATCGAATGACCTCGAAAACCATCGTAAACCCAGACGACCTGCTGGACGCATTAAACACAATATGCGAACAGGGCTTTTCGCTTGACCAAGAAGAGTTCTTGGATGGGATGGTCGCCATTGCCGTACCTGTTGTCGATCCCAGCGGCCGCTATGTTGCCAGCCTTGCATACCATGGCCCCGCACAACGTCTGATATTGGACGACGCTATTGATAAAAAAGACATTCTGCATTCGGCTGCACAAAAACTGAGCCAAGTGCTGTTTAGTTAGAGCCCGATCCAAAACGAGAATTCCAACCGCACCAGCGCGTTTGACTTATCTTCGTCATTTCAAACGGCCGGTCTGCGGAAACGCTTTATGCATCGCTTGCCCTGACTGACATCCCCGCTACGTCGACGACGTGAAGACGTCGGAGCAAAACATGTCAAAGCCATCCTCTCTGGGTCGCCCAGTCGCAGTCCCTTCAAACAGGGCACAACGCGCAGCTCGGTTTGGCGGCATGGTTCTGAACCTTGCAAGCAGTGTTGCAGTCCAACACGCTCAGGGCATGTGGCGTGGCGAACGCCGAGAGTTACGCGATTACCTTTTGACGCCAAACAACATCATCCGCGTTACCAACGAACTCGCCCGGATGCGGGGGGCAGCGATGAAGCTGGGGCAGCTCATTTCGATGGACGCGGGCGATCTGTTGCCGCCTGAACTCGCCCAAATCATGGCGCGGCTGCGTGCAGACGCTGATTTCATGCCGCCAGCCCAACTCAAGCGGGTTTTGACACAGGCCTGGGGCCCAAATTGGCTGGGGCGCTTCAAGTCGTTCAACGTTCGTCCCATCGCTGCAGCCTCGATTGGGCAGGTGCATCGGGCCACGCTGAAGGACGGCCAGGATGTGGCGATCAAGGTCCAGTATCCCGGAGTTGCGCGATCGATAGACAGCGATGTCGCCAACGTATCAACGCTGATCAAGCTGTCCGGTCTGATTCCCGAGGGCTTTGAAATTGCGCCCTACGTTGAAGAAGCCCGCAAACAGTTGCACGAGGAAACCGACTATCTGCTTGAAGCAGAGCACATGCGCGCATTCAAACGTCTGCTGGCGTCATCAGGACGGTACGACTTGCCAGATGTACACGACGACCTGACAATCGGCTCAGTCCTGACCATGTCCTATATCGAAAGCCAACCGTTAGAAGATCTTTCCGCTTTGGACCAAGCACTGCGCGATCAGATTTCAACCGATCTGATTGCTTTGGCCATGCGCGAACTCTTCGAGTTTCGCATGATTCAGTCAGATCCAAATTTCGCAAATTTTCGCTTCAATGCAACGACCGGCCAGTTGGTTCTTTTGGACTTTGGCGCGACACGCCAGATCGACGCAGCAATAGCACAGACATACCGCGACCTCATACGGGCGGGGCTTTCGAATCAAACTGAACACATGCAGGTCGCTGGTCGTCAGCTCGGGCTGTGGACTGACACGACACATCCAGCGCATGTCAGGCAGCTTACACATATGATGCAAATGCTGTTCGACAGTATATGCGCCCACGAAAACTTTGATTTTGCAGATCAAACTCTGATGCGCCGCATGAATCAAGAAGGGATTTCGTTGGCCGAAAGCGGATTTGTTCCGCCACCGGTTCCAATGGACGTCTTGTTTGTACAACGAAAGCTGGCAGGTGTCTTTTTGATTGCGTCCAATCTGAAAGCGCGTTTGCCGTTACAGCGCGTTCTGCGCAACGGATTGGACGCGCGCTGACCAGATCCATCGCCTTGACGTCAGGCAGATCCAGGCATGCGGTCCCATTCAGGATGCCCAGCTTGTCACTTTGCGACGTGCCAAAGCAGCCCCAATCGCAGCGAGCAACGCGGACTTTTGCAGGGGCTTGGTCAGCACTTCGGTCATTCCATGGTCAAAACACTTTTCCCTGTCCGCCGGCATCGCATTGGCTGTCAACGCGATGACCGGCACATTTGCATCGTTCGGGCCTTTTGCCATCGCTCGGATTTCGCGTGTGGCGTCATAGCCATTCATTTCCGGCATCGAGATGTCCATGAGGATAACATCGCAGGGCGACTCCCCAAAAAACCTGACAGCTTGAAGCCCATTTTCCACAAAATGAAGATTGGCTCCCGTTTCGGACAGCAACTTGCCAACGACCAAACGGTTGGTTCTATTGTCTTCTGCAATCAAGATCCTGACCCCGGAAAAATCAAACAGACTTGCATTCGATCTGCGTGTTCTACATGCATCCAAGCGCTGTGTTCCAAGCATCGACGCCAAGCTTTGAACCATGCGACGTTGCCTGACAGGTTTGATTAAAACATCATGAAAGCCGCCACTGACGAATCCATCCAAATTTTTCTGGTTGGACATCGAGGTCTGCAAAAGCGCAGGTAATTTCACAGAGCTCTGATCCAGGATGTGCAGAACTGCACCGGGACAAGCTGCGTCGCCGGTGTCATCCACCAGCAGGACGCTTTCGGCGGGCACTCTGTGGATATCCGTTGTTAGGTTTGAGAAATCCGTCAAAATCACTCTGAAACCCATCGATAAAAATCTACTCTGCTCGAGTGATCTGACAGCTTTGTCGTTGCACAAAATGAGTGCCGTCATCCCGTCAAACGGCTTGCTTGCCGTTTCACCGTCGTTGTCAAGAGCGGCAACGCGCTCAAGTGGGACAAGCACGCGAAATTCAGTGCCGTGACCCAACTCCGATTTAGCTGAAATCTCTCCCCCCATTAGCAGAAGCAGTTTCCGCGAAATGGCCAAGCCCAATCCGGTGCCTTCGAATTTGCGGGTTGCATGATTGTCGCCCTGTTCGAACGCATTGAAGATTCGTCCAATCTTGTTCGCGGAAATGCCAATCCCAGAGTCTTTCACGAAAATCTCCAACTTGGTCTCTGCGCCCTCAACAACTTCTGCGATCCTTATCAGCACACTTCCGTTCTTGGTGAACTTGACCGCATTGCCAATGATGTTGATCAGGACTTGGCGCATGCGCGCTGGATCAAGCCGGAAGGCGGCACCCGGCCCGATACGATCGTCAAACCGCAATTGCACATTATTTTCGGACGCTTTTGGAGCAAGGAGCACGCAGACATCTTCAATCAAATTTGAGAGACAAACATCTTCGATGTTGACCGAAACCTTTCCCGCTTCGACCTTAGACAAGTCCAATATGTCATTGACGATTTGCAAAAGTGAATTTGCGCTGTCGACTATCACAGTCGTGCAATCCCGCTGCCTGGCAGTCAAATTCGTTTCTGAGAGAACCTCTGACATTCCGATGATTCCGTTCATCGGTGTTCTGATCTCATGACTCATATTGGCTAAGAAATTTGATTTGGCCAAGTTGGCGTCTTCGGCGCGCTCTCTGGCTTGATCAGCATTTGCAGCCAGCGTTTTGGCCAGGGCTTCACTCTGGGTCAACGCCTTCTGTGAAAGCTCTAAATCCTTTTGCGGGCGTACAATGATCCGCAAACCGACCCAACCCAATGCAAAAAAGGCGAACAATAGCCCAATGAGCAATCCGGCCATGACATTCATGACCAGAATTGAGCGCTCTTCGAGAACGGCCTCTTGAGACCAGACCAAAGACAAAGAGAAGTCAAGTTCCGCCAGTGGAACCTCGTTGCGAAGAACCGAAGCAGATTCGAACCGATCGATAGCTGGACTTTCACTCAACCCCAACCACAGAAGTTGGCGGTCATCATCCAGAAACTCCTCAAGTTCCAGCGAGAAAACGCCGGCAATTACACCCTCTGTGCTGCCGTTGCGTTTAATGGGAACCAAAGCGAGGATCATCGTCCGATCGCCGATCTCGAAGGCGACAGTTTCAGGCGTCTGCTGACCGTCCTCTGCCAGGATTTTATGAACAAAGTGCGCATAGCTTTCTGACCCAGGCGCAACAAAGTCATCGCGCTTTGGTCCTAGAATTTGTGCAGCCACAACTTCGTGCAAAACATCTATAATCTGAACAAAGTGAATATCTTGGTACAGATCAAACCCGCTTAGCACATCCTGAACATTGTCGATGTCGGTCTCATCGCCAAGTGCCGCGCCAATAATCCGGGGGCGGCGTGCCAAATAGTCAAAGGCGTTCAATCGTTCACCAATGCGATGCGCGACCGAATTGGCGATATCTTCGCTGTAGTCCTCCAAAACGCTCTGCTGGAAATTTTGCAAAGATGTCCCGGAAATTTGCCAAACAGCCACGCCACTGAACAGCGCAGTTGACAGAAACCCGAACATGAGAAAAAGCCGGAAATTTCCCGCAGCGTTCTTCATTCCTTATTGATTGACCGCGCCTTGCAAAATACGAATCCGTCCACTTGGGTCGAAACGTGCAAGACATAGGTCCTCTGATCCCAAAGCTTCGTGCGAATCAAATCCTTTATCCGAAAAAGGCTTAACGTAAGTCTTCATGATCCCGTCGATCGACGTGGGAAGGCGCTCAAGAGCAGAGCGAACACCACCCCTGAGAGCCGCAATATCGCCCTCAATAGGCGTTGCCTCAAGTGCCGTCAAAAGAATCAATCCCAGATCATAGCCATGCGCGAATCCAACGGGGGCTGCCAGTTGCTCTATCGTCGTAAATTCGCCCGGAAACAGCGCCCGGGCGGCCCCGGATGCCCTGTCCAGGACAACATGATCGGCATCATCAAGAGGCAAACATGTCTGAAGGAAGAAAAGCTATAGGTCAGCGCGGGTTTCAGGCGAGACCTTGTTCAGGAAATCACCGTCAGTGATGCCCCAATGGCTGAAAACACGGATCGAGCTATCCATCCCAACGAGGACATTGAAAACATCGGCGCCGCCTCTGGTATGGCCTACATAGATCAGGCAATCGGCGTCGCTCCCCACGATATCTCTTGCAATGATCGTTGCCATTTCACCGCTTATTTCCTCGTCCATCAAGATCGATGTCGGATTGGCAATCCCCAGGTCGGCAAGCGTGTCTGACATCGTGGCAAGATTGAACCGTCCCCACCCCGAGTTCAGGATAAGCAACGCAGGGTCTGTGCAGCCAGCAGCTTTGACAGCGCTGTTGGCAAGAAACGGCCCGGCCTTCGTATCATCGACCGACACACGAAATATCCAGTTGTTTTCTGACTGACCGCGGGTGATCGGCCCACCTGCCGACCACGCCAGAAGCAATAAGAGACCGCGCTCATTAATCGTATCTCTGTATGTCAGATAGGGCGGCGAATGCATGCCACCCACGATCGCAAGCGCGTTTGGGTCTTTTTCAAATGTCAGAAAATTCTTGAAGGACCGCTTGGCATTGCCCCTGTGATCCATAGGCACGACCTCAAGCTCAACACCCTCGGGCAACAAGTCTGAGTGCGAAAATGCGGCCGACACCCCCATTTCAATTGATCGCGCCGATGCAAAATTGTTGTAACGATCGGCATCAAGGTAAATGCGTAAGGTTCGCGGTGTGTCGGGCAAGGCAAATGCGCTTGGCCCCAGGATCAAAGCAAACAGGAAAAGTACAAGGCTGGAGAGAATTTGCATCGTACGTGTCATCGGCGCAGACCACAGTTGTTGGCGTTTGGCCATTACCTGAACACCAACTGATGAACTCTTGCCTAACCGAATTCAGAAATCTCACAGCAAGTCGCTTTTGGGGCAGTTCCTCTTGATGCAACTGCCGCAACGATGACGTTTGTACATCAGCACTCAAAGGTCAGATCGGTCCGGGGCAATATCCAAGCCAGACGTCACCTTTACGACCACGCTGACTCGGATGCCCTTACTGACCACACGGCTCATCGAAGTCCGTCTTCCCCCTTGACGTCCCAAGCTTCGAGCCCTCCCATCCGGCTGTGCACTCGCGGACCACTGG
>JAKVCP010000025.1:31879-40067 GCA_022448925.1 Paracoccaceae bacterium | reverse complement strand
CGGCCAGGTTCTTGCGGTAAAATGCATTCGACGCCTCGGCAGTGGAAAAGCCCGCGTACTGCCGGATAGTCCAGGGCCGGCCGGCATACATCGTAGCCTTGACGCCGCGCAGAAACGGGCCTTCACCCGGCACAGTTTCGAGGTGCTCGAGCCCCTCGAGATCGGCAGCCGTGTAGACCGGTTTGACGTTCAGCCCCTCAAGCGTGTTCCAGGTCAAACCGTCCAACGGCTTGCCCCGCAACTCTTTTTCGGCAAGCTCTTTCCAGAGATCTGTCTTGCGCGTCATCGTTCTAGTCCTTTCCCGCCCAGCCGGTCATGTCACCTGGCGTCGCTTTCGCAATTTTGTCCTTAGCCCCGTTACAGCCCTTCGCAATTGCACGGACCGCGCCTATATCTTGGGGCATGAAACGCTTGTCGACCTTGCTTGTTGCGGTCTGGGCCACACTCGCCCTGCCCGCTTTCGCCGCCGAAGAGGCGTCTGCCCGATCAATCGTGCTGGATGCCGCTGAGGCCCAGCTTGCCGATTTCCTTTGGACCGCCCGGCCCCTGGTCGTGTTTGCCGACAGCCCAGAAGATCCGCGGTATATCCAGCAACTGCAAAACATCGAAAACGACGTCGACGCACTGAGCGAACGGGACGTTGTGGTGCTGGTCGACACCGACCCGACCACGCTTAGCCCCCTGCGCGAGGCGCTGCGCCCGCGCGGCTTCATGCTGGTGCTGATCGGCAAGGATGGCGGCGTGAAGCTGCGCAAACCCGCGCCCTGGACCGTGCGCGAGCTTGGCCGCGTGATCGACAAGATGCCTATGCGGCAGCAAGAAATCCGTGATCGTCGCGCGTCAGGCGACGGCAGTTGATCCGTGCTCATTGCGCGCCTCATGCCAACAACCACCGGTTCCTGACGGGCTCTGTCCAAAGACTACCAGCTCGATAGACAGCACCGCCACGGCCAGCGCAGCAAGCATAGCACAAGTCCGAAACCACCCTAGCATAGGGATGATAGAGGACGGGATTTACGCGTGGCGCACCGTGCCGCACGGCGAGAGCCACACATATCCCCCACGCCGTGACAGGCACAACGAGCGCCAGCGCGGGTATGGGATTGCTCGCAACCAGATGGGCACCAATGTCGGCAACACCCATCCCAAACCACACAAACTGTGCTGGCAATGCACCGGCCGGCGAAGGGATCAAAGCAAACCAAAGCGTTCCAAGGCAGACACCCCCAATGACCGCCGCCGCGTCATCTTCGTCAATCGCTGCGATGTATGGGGCCCGGTCGGTCATGGGTTACTCGAACTCAAGGATCACATCGTCCACGGCGAGGCTGTCGCCTGCCGCGGCGTTGATCTTGGAGACCACGCCCTTTTTCTCGGCGCGTAGGATGTTTTCCATCTTCATCGCCTCGACCGTGCACAGAGCCTGGCCTTCCTGCACCTCGTCGCCGACTTCGACATTGACGCTTACGATCAATCCCGGCATCGGACACAGCAGCAGCTTGGATGTATCGGGCGGCAGCTTTTCGGGCATCAGGCGGGCAAGCTCGGCCTGGCGCGGCGAGCGCACATGCACCTTCAGATCGGCGCCGCGTGTGCGGACGCGGAACCCGCCCGAGATCTTGCCCACTTTCAGCACCAAGGGCGTTCCGCCAACTGTCATTTCGGCCAGTTGATCGCCCGGCGTCCAATCACCGGCGACGCGCAGACTTGAGCCATCAGCAAAACTGACGGTCGATCCATCATGATCAGCGGCGATCACGACGTCAAAGCTTGCGCCCTGTATCGAAACATTCCAATCGACTCCCACGCGACGTTCATGGTTGTCCATCCGCCCGGAAACTCGGGTGCGACGGATTTCAGCCACACGGTGCATCGCAGAGCAGGCCGCCGCCACACGCCGAAGATCTGTTTCGCCCAGGGTGACACCCTCAAACCCCTCGGGGTATTCCTCGGCAATAAAGGCGGTGGTCATGTCGCCCGAAATAAATTTGGGGTGGTCCATCACCGCCGATACGAAGGGCAGGTTGTGGCCGATGCCTTCAACCTCAAAGCTGTCCAGCGCCACGCGCATCGCCTCGATCGCGGCCTCGCGGGTCGGGCCCCAAGTACACAGTTTGGCGATCATCGGATCATAATACATGCTGATCTCGCCGCCCTCATAAACGCCGGTATCATTGCGCACGACCGTGTCGCCCGCCGCACCGGCCGCGGTTCCGGGCGTGTAGCCTTCGGTCTCTGCCGGTGGGCGATAGCGTGTCAGACGCCCAATCGACGGCAGGAAATTGCGGTAAGGGTCTTCCGCGTAAAGACGATTCTCAATCGCCCAACCCGTCAGGGTCACATCGTCCTGCGTGATGCTCAGCGGCTCGCCATTGGCAACGCGGATCATCTGTTCCACCAGATCCACACCGGTGATCAACTCGGTCACCGGATGTTCCACCTGCAGTCGGGTGTTCATTTCGAGGAAGTAGAAGTTCTTGTCGCCATCGACGATGAATTCCACCGTGCCTGCGCTGGCATAGCCCACGGCCTTGGCCAGCGCGACTGACTGTTCGCCCATCGCCTTGCGGGTGGCCTCATCCAGAAACGGCGAGGGCGCCTCTTCGACCACCTTCTGATTCCTGCGCTGGATCGAGCATTCACGCTCACCCAGATAGATACCATTGCCATGCGCATCACACAGCACCTGGATTTCAATGTGGCGTGGTTGCGTCACGAATTTCTCGATGAAAATGCGATCATCGCCAAAACTGTTTGCCGCCTCATTCTTTGAGGATTGGAAGCCCTCGCGCGCTTCGTCATCGCTCCAGGCAATCCGCATGCCTTTGCCACCGCCCCCGGCGCTGGCCTTGATCATCACCGGATAACCAATCTGGTTCGAGATCTTCACGGCCTCATCTGCATCCTCGATCAGCCCCATATAGCCCGGCACCGTCGAGACATTTGCATCCTGCGCGATCTTCTTTGAGGTGATCTTGTCGCCCATCGCCTCAATCGCGCCTTTGGGCGGCCCGATGAATGCGACGCCTGCGGTTTCCAGCGCCTCGGCAAATTTGGCATTCTCGGACAGAAAGCCATAGCCGGGATGCACTGCCTGCGCGCCCGAGACTTTGATGGCCTCCATGATCTTGTCAATCACGATGTAGGACTGATTGGCCGGCGGCGGGCCAATGTGCACGGCCTCATCGGCCATTTGCACGTGCAGGGCCTGTTTGTCGGCATCGGAATACACCGCCACGGTCTTGATGCCCATCTTGCGCGCGGTCTTTATAACACGGCAGGCTATTTCGCCACGATTGGCGATCAGGATCTTTTCGAACATCAACTGTTCCCTCTGTCTTTTGGTCGGTCGCCGCAAAGCCCGGCTTCGATACCAACAACGCCCCCCCAGAGCACAGGCTGGGGTGGCAGGATTACAGGTTTTCTGTCGCCCACAGCGCCAAGCGCTGCGCCAGCGACACGTTTGATCAGATTGCCGCAAATGCGTGTCTGTCGGGTCACCCAGTGTGGTGCACCCAGACGACCACGCCTGTGGTTCCGCCGCCCTGAACCCGATCTGCGATTCACCACAGCCGCAAAGGACACGGGCCCTCGTTGCACAGTTTCGCCGGCACGGTTGCGCCGTTTTTGGGTCACTGGCCTCTCTATGTAGGCGGGGTCACTGAACTGCGGAAGCTGCGAGAAAAAGGCGGGCCGTTGATCAGATGATGGACCAACGGACCCGCAGGGGGAAGGGTAACGGCGTAATTCAGGTGTCGAGAACGCCCACCTGAACACTCGCAATGATCCAAAGCTGCCAAAGCGCCCGCGTTGCGCCAAGTCGCTCCGGCCTGAGCGATCGGTTTCGGCCTCTTCCCGCCCAAAAGGGACCCGCAACGGCAAAATCATGCCCAATCCTCGTCCTTGAAGGCATCCGGAAACGCCAGGCGTGCGGCGGCCTCATCAATGATCAAAAGGGCGTCGTAGCTTTCAGGATCAAACGGATCATCATGAGGCAGGACTTCGCGGCCAAAAAGCCAGCTGAGCCGGCCAGCATCCAGATTGCCTCGCTCAAAGGGTTGATCCGCGAAGTGGTCCCACAGAGCCTTCATGAACCCTGTATCAGCTCTCCGATCAGCAGGTTTGCGATCGGCATAGCGTTCTCGTCGTGTCAACGCTGTGACGCCACGCGGGTTGGCCCGTCGAATGGTGAATTGATAATCGGTGCCGGTCAACCGGCCGGGGAAACCGCGATGCTTCAGCATGGGTGCCCTCCTCTTTGAAGGGCAAAGACTGGTCGCGAATACGGGGCAGACGGCGTCGCCTGCCCCAGGTGCCGGTTACTTGTATTTACCGGTGTATACGGGTTCGACCGAAATCGGTTCCGGTTCGACGACCACGTACTCTTCTTCCGCAGGCTGGCCACATGCAGCGACCGCCGCAACCAGACCGAAGAGCGCGAGGATCTTGATGCTCTTGGACATCTGTTTCTCCTGTCAATGTATGCGGAGCAACCCAGTGCATGTTGCCCGGGATGCCCCTGCCTCGAGGTAATGGTCGCTTGGGTGCAACCACCGCCAATCCTACCGAATGACAGCCCAAAAAGATATCCGCAAGGCGCGCAGCCATGGACCTGTGATGTGAAAGACGCAGTCAGTCCACTGAGTGAAGAACGCGCCGCAACATTTTGTGGATGCATCAGAAATACTCCCAAATGCAGAGACCATCCTTCAGGCTGAAGGCCTCAAAAAACTGGGTAACCTCCGGCGATGGCTGGCCAAAATCAGTTGGCTCACTTGCCATGGAGATAATGATATCGGTCGGTTTGGGTCCAATGCTGGACAACCGCGGCAGCGCATAGACGTTGCACAGATACTCAAAATCGGCTGCAACATCATCGAAACCACGGCCCGTTTGACCCAGTTCGGGCGCGATGAATCGAAACCGATAGGTCAGCCCGCTTCCGGGCTGATTCCAGATCATTTCATGGAACTCGACCGGCTGGCCAGAGGGCACCTCTAACGCGGCAACCGGCCCGGACATGGCCAACCATATGGTGGTTGCGCGCAGCATCACAGCCGCGCCCAGCGGGCCCAACGCCGCCGACACGAAGGGCTGTTGAGAAGATCAACAATAGTCAGGGCTTCGCGCTCGAGCGCCGTTCCACCTATGGCGGCCCGTCCTCCCGCGCGAACGCGAAGCCCTTCCGCACAGGTGCGGATTTCGACAACCGGGGAAAAACCCCGAATATGTTGAAGGCGCCGCCACATGTCCTGGCGTATCTGCCGCGCAAGTCGATCCGCGCGCATCTCCGGGAAAACGGCCTCTCCTGCGATATCAAAGCGCGGCGGCCAATGACGTGCAAGCAAAAACATGCCCTCTGCCGTCTGGATATGCCATCTATCGGCCATCACACCCGCCGTGCCACACAATCAATTTCCACCAAAGCGCCAACCGCCAGGGCCGTCACGCCTATGGTGGTCCGCGCCGGTCGACGCGTTTCGGGAAAAAAGCGCTGATATGTGTCGTTGAAGGCCGCATAATCCCGTTCAAACTCTGTCAGATAGCAACGGCATTGCACCACATGACCAAGGGTAAGCCCCATGCCGTTCAATACGACTTCAAGGTTTTGCATCACACGCTGTGTCTGCGCGACGATCCCCTCGGGCAGGTTGGCGTCCGGGGCTTCGGGGTCCGTGGGCATCTGTCCGGTCAACAGCACCCAGCCGTCGGTTTCCACCGCATGCGAGAACGGTGCCACCGGGCGCGGACCGCCCTCGATCATATGAAATATCGGATCTGCCATTTCAGGACCTTTACAGTGGGATGTTGTCGTGCTTTTTCCATGGATTGCTAAGCTTTTTGTTCCGCAAAGCGGCAAAGGCGCGGGCGACACGACGGCGGGTGGAATGTGGCATGATAACTTCATCGATAAAGCCACGTTCGGCTGCGACAAAAGGGTTTGCAAACCGATCTTCATAATCCTTTGCATGTTGCGCGATCTTCTCGGCATCTCCCAGATCGGCGCGGTGGATGATCTCGGTTGCGCCCTTGGCGCCCATCACCGCAATCTCTGCTGTGGGCCAGGCATAATTCACGTCACCCCGCAGGTGCTTTGAGGCCATCACGTCATAAGCGCCGCCATAGGCTTTGCGGGTGATCACCGTGACCTTGGGAACCGTCGCCTCGCCATAGGCAAACAGCAGCTTGGCACCGTGTTTGATGACACCGCCATATTCCTGCGATGTCCCGGGCAGAAAACCAGGCACATCAACGTAAGTCAGGATCGGGATTTCGAAGGCGTCGCAGAACCGTACAAAACGCGCAGCTTTGCGACTGCTGTCGATATCCAGGCACCCTGCGAGCACCATGGGCTGGTTGGCGACAACGCCCACTGTTTGCCCCTCAAGGCGAATAAAGCCGGTGATAATGTTCTTGGCGTACTCTTCCTGGATCTCATAAAAATCACCTTCATCGGCAACTTTGACGACCAGCTCTTTCATGTCATACGGCGTGTTGGCGTTTTCAGGCACCAAGGTGTCAAGACTGTTTTCGATGCGTCCGGGCGCATCAAAGAAGGGGCGTACTGGCGGCTTTTCCCGGTTGTTGAGCGGCAAAAAGTCAATCAGGCGGCGCACCTCGGCTAGGGCTTCAACATCATTTTCAAATGCGCCGTCGGCAACCGAGGACTTTTTGGTATGAGTCGATGCACCGCCCAGTTCTTCGGCTGTGACCTGCTCGTTGGTGACAGTTTTGACCACGTCCGGCCCTGTTACAAACATGTACGAGCTGTCTTTGACCATAAAGATGAAGTCCGTCATCGCAGGTGAGTAGACAGCGCCGCCAGCGCAGGGGCCCATGATCACGCTGATCTGCGGCACAACGCCCGAGGCAAGGATATTGCGCTGAAACACCTCGGCATACCCCGCAAGCGAGGCGACGCCCTCTTGAATTCGCGCCCCGCCAGAGTCGTTCAGACCAATAACCGGCGCGCCGTTCTGCATCGCCATATCCATGATCTTGCAAATTTTTTGCGCATGGGTCTCTGACAAGGATCCCCCGAAAACGGTGAAATCCTGGCTGAATACGTAAATCATGCGCCCGTTGACCGTACCCCAGCCCGTCACGACACCATCGCCGGCAGGCTTTTGCTGTTCCATGCCGAAGTCGGTACAGCGATGCGTGACGAACATGTCGTATTCTTCAAAACTGCCTTCGTCCAGAAGCAGATCAATTCGCTCACGGGCCGTCAGTTTGCCCTTGGCGTGCTGGCTATCAATCCGGCGCTGCCCGCCACCCAGCCGTGCGGCCGCACGACGGGATTCCAGTTCGGCAAGAATATCGGTCATCGGGGCTCCTTTCGGTTTGGGTGTGACCATACAGAGCGTCGGGCCTGTCTCAACAAAAAATCCGCAAATTTGCAAAATTGGCAGAGGGCTCGAACTGAATATTGCAAATCTGAATAATGAGCACTGCGATGTTTCGTTTGGTTGGACAGCCGTGCACTGTCACCCTACAACCCCCCCATGACCACGACGCATAAACCCCGATACCTGGATCGATCAACCCCTCCGCATATCTCGACACTCATACTTGTCACAGGGCTTTCGGCGCTGACGCTGACTGTGTTTCTACCGTCCCTTCCAAAGATGACAGCGTATTTCGAGACGGACTACCGCCTGATGCAATTGTCGGTTGCCGTCTATCTTGGCGTGAACGCGGTGCTTCAGATATTTATCGGGCCGGTGTCGGACAAGATGGGGCGCAGGCCCGTCATCCTTTGGGGGACTGCGCTGTTCATCCTGGCCACGCTGGGCTGTCTTATGGCGCAAAACGTCTACCTTTTCCTGTTCTTCCGCATGATGCAGGCGGTGGTCGTCGTGGGTATGGTTCTCGGCCGGGCTGTTGTGCGCGACATGCACTCACAGGAGGACTCCGCCTCAATGATCGGGTATGTCACCATGGGCACAGCCGTGGTGCCAATGATCGGCCCTGCAATTGGTGGTTTTCTGGACGCGACCTTGGGGTGGCACGCCGTTTTTGTCATGCTTTTGGCGGCTGGCGCACTGTTGTTCATACTGGTGTGGTTTGATCTGGGCGAGACTGGGAAGGCAAGCGGCCTGAGTTTGTCACAGCAGATCGGAGAATACCCCGAATTGCTGACAAGCCCCCGGTTCTGGGGCTATTCAGCGGCCTCGGCGCTCTCGTC
>JAKVCP010000025.1:0-31869 GCA_022448925.1 Paracoccaceae bacterium | reverse complement strand
GGTCGGGCGCATTCTTTGCGTATTTGGGCGGCGCTCCTTTCGTTGGGACAGAAGTCTTTGGGATGGAGTCCGCCGAAATGGGCATGTTCTTCGGAGCACCCGCCATCGGCTATTTTGTCGGCAACTTCCTGTCAGGGCGATTTTCCCAGCGGGTGGGCATAAACAGCATGATCACATATGGCACCGTCACCTGCGCTTTCGGTCTGTTCATTTCGCTTCTGTTGTCCTTGGGCGGTCTGGAAAGCAAATGGACCTTTTTCGGCTTGATGACCTTTGTCGGCCTGGGCAACGGACTGGTGATCCCGAATGCAACTGCGGGCGCTTTGTCGGTCCGCCCCCATCTGGCAGGCACGGCGAGTGGATTGTCTGGTGCGCTTATGTTGGCCGGCGGGGCAGGGCTTAGCGCTTGGGCCGGTACTTTGCTGTCGCCCGGGGCCGGTGCCTGGCCCTTGCTGGTGTTGATGCTGGGAACCTGTGTGATGGGCATTGTTGCAATCGGTCTGGTCGTCATCCGAGAGCGGCGTCTTGAACAGTTGGCGCAGAACTGACGGCTTGCCAGCTGACGATTTGCAAAGTTACTGTCGAGAAAACGCAAACCTGCAAAGCGATGCTCAATGCCAGCTCAGAAACTATATGCCGGCGCCAAGCTGCGGGACATCCGGACGCGCCTTGGCCTGACACAAAAGGAATTCGCCTCCAAGCTTGGTGTTTCCCTGCCCTATCTCAATCAGATGGAGCGCAACAACCGCCCCGTCAGCACCACGGTGGTGTTGGCGCTGGCCTCAGAGTTCGGGCTCGACGTGACCGAACTTGGCCAGGGCGACAGCGAACGCCTTGTCACCGACATGCGCGAAGCGCTGACCGATCCGGTCTTTGCCGACACAATGCCGCCGATTGCCGATCTGCGGCTGACAGCCTCAAACGCGCCGGCGCTTGCCCGCGCTTTTCTGGCGCTGCATCAGTCCTATCGCCAGACCCACGAACGGTTGGCATCGCTTGACGAAGCCCTGGGCCGAGAGGGCACCCAGTTGCAGGCCAGCCCATGGGAAGAGGTCCGGGACTTTTTCCATTACTGCGACAACTACATCGATGCGGTTGACCATGCCGCAGAGCGCTTTGCCCGATTGGCCACGGACGAACCGGACATTCGCACAGCTGCCCGGGCACGACTGATGAAATCGGGGGTCTCGGTGCGGCTGATCCAGACAGACACCCTGCGTCATTACGATCAGGCCACAAGCACACTGACTTTATCGTCGCTGGCACCACCTGAAACGCAGACTTTTCAGCTGCTTTTGCAGGTGGCCTTGTTGCACCAAGACACGTTGCTGGAGGCAACGCTCGATCTGGCCCGTTTTCAGTCAGAGGCGGCACGTAACATCGCAAAGATCGGCCTTGCGAACTACTTTGCCGGGGCTGCTCTGATGCCCTATCAGGCCTTTTTGAACGCCGCACAGGAAACCCGGCATGATCTACAACTGCTGGCCGCCCAATTCGGTGCATCGGTCGAACAGGTGGCGCATCGACTGTCCACGCTGCAGCGCCCCGGCGCCAAAGGTCTGCCCTTCTTTTTTGTCCGCGTCGATCAAGCCGGCACAATCACAAAACGCCACTCGGCCACGCGTCTGCAATTTGCACGTTTTGGGGGTGCATGCCCCTTGTGGAACGTCCATCGTGCGTTCGAAACGCCGGGTCAGTTTCTGCGTCAGCTGGCGGAAACCCCAGATGGCGTGCGCTATATCTCGATCGCTCGGGACGTCAGCAAACATGGCGGTCACTATGGGGCGCCAGTACGGCGCTTTGCCATCGCATTGGGATGCGATGTCCGCCATGCAGGTGCCTTGGTCTATGCTGATGACATGGACTTAAGCCGCGATCACGCGTTTGAGCCCATCGGCATCAGCTGCCGGATCTGCGAAAGATCAAAATGCCACCAACGCTCGGTTCCGCCACTGGAGCGCCGCCTGACCATCGCGCCCAACCGGCGGGGCGTCCTGCCCTACGAGGTTGACGGATGATCGGCGCAGGCTGACGCTTGCTGGGCGATGCAGCCCGCCCAGGATGCTTGGGCACGGCACAGCCGTTCGGGGGGCGGACCAGCCACCCGGAACAGGACAACTGGTCAATCCGCGACAGGTGTCGCGATATCCCCGGCCGGCGCCGCCACACCTTTGGCAGGGCCAGCGCAATCCCCCCGGCTAGCGTTGTTCGGTCTGCCAGTTTGGGTGGATCCACGGGGCATCGTTGGAAGGCGACAACCGGCGCCCCAGAATGTGATCCGAGATCTTTTCGCCAGTCATGATGGAGGGCGCATTCAAATTGCCATTTGTGATCTGCGGAAAGACAGAGCTGTCGGCCACGCGCAATCCATCCACACCAATAACCCGCCCCTCCGGGTCGACCACGGCCCCAGGATCATCCGCCCGGCCCATACGGCAGGTGCCGCAGGGGTGATAAGCACTTTCTGCATGTTCCCGGATCACCGCATCCAGTTCATCGTCACTTTGAACATGTGCACCGGGTTGAATTTCGTGTTTGACATAGGGGGCAAAGGCCTCTTGCGCAAAAATTTCACGCGTCAGGCGTATCCCCGCACGGAAATCCTGCCAGTCCTTCTCGGTTGACATGTAATTGAAGACGATTTTTGGCGCCTCAAGCGGATCGGCAGACCGCAACGTGATCTCTCCCCGGGATGGTGACCGCATCGGCCCGACATGGGCCTGGAACCCATGCCCCTCGGGCGCTGCCTGCCCGTCATAGCGGATCGCAATTGGCAGAAAGTGATACTGCAGATCCGGGTATTCGACACCAGCTGCCGACCGGATAAACCCTGCGCTTTCGAACTGGTTCGACGCACCGGGCCCGGTGCGGGTCAACAGCCACCGCGCCCCGACATAAGCCTTGCCCAGCAGGTTCCAGTACTTGTACAGCGACACAGGCTGGCTGGCCGCCATCTGAACATACAATTCCAGGTGATCCTGCAAATTCTGTCCAACGCCGGGACGATCAGCGATCACCGGGATACCATGCTCTGACAGATGCGCTGCAGGCCCGATACCCGACAGCATCAACAGTTTTGGTGAGTTGATCGACGAGGCCGCCAAGATCACCTCGTGTCGGGCCCGCACCACCTGATCCCCCAGATCGACCCCGGTTGCCCGGCCGTTTTGCATGATCACGCGATGCGCCAATCCCCGCACCAGCCTGACGCGCGAGCTCTGCAAGGCAGGGGTCAGATAGGCCTTTGCGGCGGAATAGCGTGCGCCTTTCCAGACAGTCATGTCAAAGGGACCAAAGCCCTCTTGCTGATGCCCGTTATAGTCTCCAGTCACAGGATAACCGGCCTGGCGTCCTGCCTCGACAAAGGCCTGCACCAGAGGATTGTCCCGACGCCCACGGCTGATGTGAAGTGGCCCGTCAAGGCCCCGCCATGCGTCATCCCCCCCCTGACCACCATGATGCCAATTTTCCATACGCTTGTAATAGGGCAACACATCGGCATAGCCCCACCCGTCAGCGCCCATGTCCCGCCAGGTGTCAAAATCACGCGCGTGGCCACGCACGTAGATCATCCCATTGATCGACGAGGAGCCGCCGACAACCTTGCCGCGCGGGGTTGCCATCCGACGTCCCCCCAAATGGGGCTCCGGCTCACTTGAAAATCCCCAGTCATATCGCGACATGTTCATCGGATAGCTTAACGCACCCGGCATCTGGATAAATGGGCCCGCATCGCTGCCGCCATATTCGATGACAATCACCGATTTTCCAGCTTCTGCCAAACGATAGGCCACGGCACAGCCACCCGAGCCCGCCCCAACGACGACATAATCAGCTTCCATCATTCACCTTCACTCAAAACGCCCGGGCGCGCGTCGCTGCGCGGGGTGGGCGGGTGGGCGCGCTGCGACGCGCGTTAGAACGGCGCCTCAACGCGGCCCATCCGAACGTAAACAGACTTGACCTGAGAATAATGCCCAATGGCCTCTTTTGAGTTTTCCCGACCAATCCCGGACATTTTCATGCCGCCAAAGGGGGCCTCAACCGGCGCGTCATTGTAGGAGTTGATAAAACATGTGCCCGCCTGCATCTGCGCAACAACCCGATGCGCCCGCGCCAGATCACGGGTGAAAACACCTGCCGACAACCCGAACTCAGTGTCGTTGGCGCGCTCAATGACTTCTTGCTCATCGGTGAATGACAAGACCGACATGACAGGTCCAAAGATCTCTTCACGTGCAATCGTCATATCATCAGTCACACCATCAAAGACCGCCGGGGTCAGCCAGAAACCATCTTGCGTCAGTGCTTCGCCACCACAAACAAGCCTGGCTCCTTCTTCGATACCCTTGCTGATATAGCCCTTCACGATGTCCATCTGACGCGCACTCACCAGCGGTCCGAAGTTTGTCTCCGGATCCTGGGGATCGCCCAGCACCACCTGTTCCAGCCGCTCTTTCAGCCGCGCCACAAAGGCCGCGCGGAGTCCGTCCTGGACGAAAACCCGCGTACCATTTGAACAGACCTGCCCGGAGGAATAGAAATTCCCGAGAATCGCGCCACCTACGGCATCCTCCAGATCCGCATCATCAAAGATGATCAAAGGCGACTTGCCCCCCAACTCCATCGTCACATGCTTCATGTTCTGTGCAGCAGCGGCATAGACCTTTTTGCCGGTGGGCACTGACCCTGTCAGCGAAACCTTGTCGACCCGAGGGTCGTTCACCAAAGAAGCGCCCACCTCACCAAGTCCCTGAACGACATTATAAAGCCCCGCCGGAGCGCCCGCCTCATGCAGGATTTCGGCCACTTTCAGTGCACATAACGGCGTGGTTTCAGAGGGTTTGAAAATCATTGCATTGCCGCATGCCAAGGCCGGAGCACCTTTCCAACACGCGATCTGTGTCGGATAGTTCCACGCACCGATGCCGACGCACAGCCCAAGCGGTTCTCGCCGCGTGTAGACCCAATCCTCGCCCAACTGGATGTGCTCACCGGTCAGGGAGCCCGCCAGACCGCCAAAATACTCAAGCGCATCTGCCCCACTGGTCGCATCCACAACCGAGGTTTCCTGATACGGCTTGCCCGTGTCAAACGTCTCTAGCACCGAGAGCGCGTGGTTGCGTTCCCGCATCAGATCAGCGGCGCGACGCAAAACACGCCCGCGCTCTGTTCCGCTCATGCCGGACCAGATCTTCTGCGCCCGCACGCCACTTTCGATGGCGCGATCAAGAATGGCAGGTGTGGCTGCATGAACCCGCGCGATGACGGCACCTGTCGCAGGATACACCACATCAATCGGAGCGCCGGCCGTGTCTTCGACATAGTGACCATCAATGAAATGGCTGGCTTTCGGTTGGGTATCGTAACTCATCAGATCCTCTGTCATCACCGGAGTTGCAGTCAAAATGTCCAATCGACTGGGCCAAGCAGCGTCATTGCTTTTGTTCAGCAATCAGTGCCCGCGCCGCGGACAAAACCTGTTGTGCCGCATCGCGCTTCAGTCCGCTGCGCGACAAGGCGGCCCGCAGGTAAACGCCATCGATCATCGCGGCAAGCGCTTGGACAACTGGCGTGGGATCACTCAAATGCGCGCGCAAGGCATGGCGCAAATTGCTGTCCAGACGGCGCTGGTAGATACGAAGCAGCCGCGCAGCATCCTCTGACGACTGAGCCTGAACATAGAAGTTCAGCCATGCGTTTACGGTTGTCGGCTTGAAACATGTCGGAGAAAAGTTGGCAGCAATCAATGCCGCCAAACGGTCTTGTGGCGCGGATGTTGATTTAAGCGCCAGTCGCACTTCTGCGCTGTATTCTGAAAGGATATGCCGCATCGCAGCCAGAAATATCTGGTCTTTTCCACCAAAGTAATGGTGGGCCAGCGCGGTTGACACACCTGCGCGCTTTGCAATCTGGCCAACTGTGACATCAAGCGACCCGGCCTCGCCGATCATTCCGATCGTGGCGTCCACCAAAGCGGCCCTGCGCACAGGCTCCATTCCAACTTTCGGCATCGATTTTCCCCTTACGGGAAACACCTGTGCCCTTTATTGACTGATCAGTCAATCAAGAAAAGACAGCCGCGATGCTGCCACAGTCCAAGTGCAGCCTTTTACATCGCAAAGGTCGCAACGATGGTTTTCGTCGGCAACTTTGCCACCTCGATCCCGCCTTCCACACGCCGCACTTGATAGCCATACCCGCGCATCCGAAATCGCCATTCCGCTTCCGACAGTGTCTTTGCGCGTTCGGCCTTCAGGAAAGATCGCATCGCCTCCAGATCCAGGCTCACGGTGTCCTTTGCAAACATCTCGGTCCTCCTCACTGAATTGTTCACAGGACAGAGACTGAAGGGGCCAAGCGGCGGAATTGGTTCCGGTTGACGGCGATTTTGCGGCACAAAAGATATGCTGATGCCTCAGTTTTCAGCTTTTGGTCGCATTCACCGAAGGCGTGACGCGCCGCTTCAGTACCGCTTCACGCCATGTGATAAAGCTAAGAGCCGCAACAATCACAGCCCCACCCAAAGCGACCCAGGGATCAAGCGGTTCTGCAAAAAACACTGCCCCAACCAGAATCGACCAAACCAACTGCAAAAATGTGATCGGCTGTGTCACTGTCACAGGGGCCATCGAAAACGCCAGCGTCATCGTGTAGTGTCCAGCCGTGGCAAAACATGCCACACCGAACAGGATCAGCAGCTGCCAAAGCGTTGGCCATACCCAATCCAAGGCCGCAAAAGGGGCCAGACCGAAGGTCACGAAAATCGACAGCAACATCACGACAACGGCTGCCGACATCTCTTCTGATTGGATCTTCGCTATGAGATATGACACAGAGAAACTGAGCGCAGTGCCCAACATTGCAATATGCCCAAGATCCAGAACCCGAAATCCCGGCCTCAGGATCAACAGCGCCCCGGCGAAGGCCGCGACCACAGCAAGGATCCTGCGAAATGCCATGCGTTCGCCCAGAAACATCACTGCCAAAACAGACACATAGATGGGCGTCAGGTAGTTCATCGCCGTCACCTCGGCGATCGGAATACGCGACATGGCAAAAAACCACAGGATAACCCCCAGCGCATGGACAAAGCCACGCAGGCCCGACAGGCCCCACTGGCGGCGATTCAGGTCAAGCCTGCGCAGGGTCGGGATCATCGGGATCAGGAAAACAAGGCCGATCACATAGCGCAGAAACGCGGCCTCCGCCGCGGGGATCGCACCATCCAGAATCTTTACCAAGGCCGTGACCGCCACAAAACACAGGCCCGTCACAACCATCCAGAACAGACCGCGCAAAGGCTGATGATTTGCAGAAGACATGCCCTGTCTGATCATGATCTTTGCCCAACCACAAGTCTCATTCACGTCTCTCAGCGCACAAGGCTGAACGCGATCGACCACATGACAAGACCAATCACCAATTCCAGCACACGCCAAGCTGCAGGGCGGGCGAACACAGGCGTCAAAATCTGTGCGCCATAGCCCAGCGCGAAAAAGAAGGTCAGACTTGCAATGACCGCTCCAAATCCAAATCCAAAGGGGTGCGCATACTGTGATGAAATCGATCCAAGCAACACAAGGGTATCAAGATAGACGTGCGGATTCAGCCAGGTCAAAGCAAGGCAGGTCACGAGCGCGGTGTTCAGGCTGGGCGCAGATCCCTCGGCTTGCAAGGCCTGACCTCCGCGCCAGGCAGACAGCAGTGACCGCGCACCATACCAGACCAGAAAGGCCGCCCCGAAAAGACGCATCCCAAGATCCAGACCGGGGACGGCACGGATCAGAACACCCATGCCCGAGACCCCGGCCAAAATCAAAATGGCATCCGATATCGCACAGGTCGCGGCAACGGCAAAAACATGCTGTCCCAGCAAACCCTGGCGCAGGACAAATGCATTCTGGGCGCCAATCGCGACGATCAGTGAAAGGCCCAGAAGGTAGCCCGATAAGGCATCTGAAAAAACGACAGGCATGCGGTCATCTCCGGTGATCTGCGCCGACCGGCCTAGCCTGTGAATTGGGTGAATGCTAGTTAAACAAAATCATGTCTGTTAAGTTTCGCTAATGTCTTTCGATCCCACCCATCTGGCCGCTTTGGCGGCAATCCTGCGACACGGTAGCTTTGAAGCAGCCGCCAGCGAGCTCAATATAACGCCATCGGCTGTTTCACAGCGCTTGAAAGCCCTAGAGAACAAGATGGGCACGCCAATGGTGATCCGAGATATCCCATGCCGCCCGACACCGGCAGGTCAGCGTCTGGCGCGCCATGCTCAGGATTTGTCATTGCTGGAAGCGCAGGTGGCCAAGGATCTGGGCATGGGCAGCGCCCCCGCACGGGTGCGTGTGGCGTTGAATGCCGACAGTTTGGCAACCTGGTTCATCCCGGCACTGGTCGGACATGAAATGCTGTTTGAGATTGAGGTGGACGATCAGGACCATTCTGCCGAATGGCTTCACCAGGGGGCCGTTGCGGCTGCTGTAACAGCCCGTGAAACGCCTGTGCGGGGCTGCACCTGCCATGCACTCGGATCGGTGCGTTACATACCAACTGCCAGTCCAGAGTTCATGGCACGCTGGTTTCCCGACGGCATCACAGACAAGGCACTGGCGCGCGCACCAATGCTGACCTTCAATGCCAAGGATCAACTGCAAGTAAGCTGGATCAAGCAGGCAACGGGCCACGTTCTGCGCCCTCCGACCCACACCCTGCCCTCGACGCAGGCATTTATAGAAGCCGCCCGCGCAGGGTTGGGTTGGGGCATGAACCCATTGATTCTGGTCGAACCGCACCTGATGCGCAGAGATCTTGTGCCACTGATCGACGGATCTTTTCTGGACACGCCGTTGTACTGGCAAGTCGCGCGCCACGTCGCCGACCCACTGCGCACTTTGACCGCAGCGGTTCGCCGGACGGCGCGCTCGACACTTGTTCAGCCCAATGAACGTTGATCGGTCACTGAGATCTGTTAGGAGTAAAGCAGCAAAAGGGAAAACGACCCATGGGCAAATTGCTTCGACACTTGATCACACACGGTCTGGCACTGGCCTTGGGATTTGGACTGGGTGTCTATTTTCTGCCAATCCTGACCGCAGCTCCGGCTCCTGACGGCGCCAAGCTTGCAGAGATGGCTGCATCTGCAAGATTCACAGGGACGTTCACACGCGATCTGCGTGGCAGCGATTTTTTGCATTGGGGCGAGGGCACAATAAGCCTTTCAGACACTGAGATCACCCACCAAGGCAAGCTGGCCCCCGGTCCTGACTACAAGCTTTACCTGACCAAGGGCCTTGTGGATCATGAGGACGGCTTCAACCGAAACAAGGCCGTACAACTTGGCGATATCAAATCCTTTTCCGGGTTTATCCTTAGCGTACCAAAGGATGTGGATATCTCCAAATACGATAGCGTGCTGGTCTGGTGCGAAAGCTTTGGCGAATTCATCACTGCCGCGAGCTACAGATAGCGCTACACACACATCAATGCGTGGGCCTCCTGTCAAAATAGCTGCTCTGCCCAGAACAGGACCCCAAAGTTCTGGTAGCAAAGCGGCGGTCAAGCTGTGATCATTCGTCAGAGGTGGCTAGGCTGTTGACGACGGGCTCAGACACAGAAAACAGGTGTTTGGCCGGTTTTGCTGTCCCGTCAGGCCGGCTTTATCCGCAATCTGCCTGGGCAACAGAATGGCAAGCGCCAAGTCTTCAGAAGCCAAACCACCATTGGACGCGACGGTTTTGCAGAGCCCCGTATCTTTTTGAATTCAGCTTGAATGGGGCCAACGAGCATCTCATTGGCTGCGCATAGGCAAAGAAAATGCGCCAACGTCGGCCAAGACGCGGCGCTTTTCAGAGGTATGAGACGCGGACTTAAAGTTGCGCCATCACTTCATCCGAAGCCTCAAAATTTGTGGTCACCCGCTGGACGTCGTCATCGTCTTCAAGCGCGTCCACCAGCCTCATCAACTTCTGCATGCCGTCCAGATCCAATTCGGTCGTGGTGGTCGGCTTCCATGTCAGCTTGGTCGACGTCGATTCGCCCAGCTCTGCCTCAAGCGCGTTCGACACCTCGTTCAGGTCGGTGTCCTCACACCAAATGATGTGACCGTCCTCGCTGCTTTCAACATCTTCGGCACCGGCCTCGATGGCCGCCATCATCACGGTGTCTGCGTCACCGGTATCGGCAGGATACATGATCTCGCCCTTACGTTCGAACATGAACCCGACCGAGCCCGTCTCCCCCAGGTTTCCGCCATTCTTGGAAAAGGTCGAACGTACGGTGGACGCGGTCCTGTTACGGTTGTCGGTCATCGCCTCGACGATGACTGCGACGCCTGCTGGGCCATAGCCTTCGTAGCGGATCTCTTCATAGTCATCCCCTTCACCAGCGGCCGACTTTTTGATCGCCCGTTCGATGACGTCCTTTGGCACGGACTGCGACTTGGCTTCCTTTACAGCCAAACGCAGACGCGGGTTTTTCTCTGGATCTGGATCGCCCATCTTTGCTGCGACAGTGATCTCTTTCGACAGCTTGGAAAACAGCTTTGATCGCGCCGCGTCCTGGCGCCCCTTGCGGTGCTGGATGTTTGCCCATTTACTATGGCCGGCCATGGTGCCCTCGTTCCTGCAAGACGTTGGATTTTGTCGTCTCTATAGGCCAGCCGATAGGCCAAGGGCAAGAGAGTGCGGATCTGCACAGCACCTCTGCCCCAACGGCGATGGCGTCCCAATCGCGTGAAGGGTACGGTTGACCCAGTACAAAACAGGCAGAGACTATCATGGGCGTGATGATCAACGGGACATACCAGAGCAACGATCCCGGCCCCGACAGCGGCGCCGCCGGCGAATTCAAGCGTGCCGCAAGTACGATACGCAACTGGATCACCGCGGATGGGATGACGGGCTTTGCGCCCGACACGGGCCGCTATCACCTTTTTGCAGCCTGGAACTGTCCCTGGGCGCATCGGGTGCTGGCCACCCGTGCAGTGCTGGGCTTGCGAGACGCGATCTCTGTCTCTTATGCGTTGCCACGCCGAACGCCCGAGGGATGGGTGTTCGATGCCAGCGGGGACTATGCAGATCCGCTGATGTCTGCCCGTGCTCTGCATGAAATTTACGCCGCCCATCCAGAACCCTATACGGGTCGCGTCACCGTTCCCGTGCTTTGGGACAAGACTTTGGGGCAAATCGTTTCAAACGAAAGCGCCGACATCATGCGGATGCTGGGCCGCGCCTTTGACCCCGACGCGCGTCTTTGCCCGGACCATCTGATCAAGGAAATCGACGCATGGAATGCTCTGACGTACCCGACGCTGAACAATGGTGTCTACCGCGCTGGTTTCGCCCGGTCGCAAGAGGCCTATGACAGGGCCGTTGCCGAAGTGTTTGAAACGCTCGACAAATTGGATGCGCACTTGTCGCACCACAAGACGCTGGTTGGCGACAGCGTGACAGAAGCAGACCTTCGTGTGTTTCCAACCCTTGTGCGGTTTGATGTGGCCTACCACTATGCGTTCAAATGCAACATTCGGCGACTGATGGACTATCCGAACCTTTGGGACTACGCCCGCGCACTTTGGGCTTTGCCCGGCTTGGCCGAAACCGTCAAACCAGAGATCTACAAGACAGGCTATTTTTCGCAGTCCGACTTGCGCAACCCGCTTGGCATCGTTCCGGCAGGTCCCCAAATTGATTGGGCCAAGCCCGCTAAGCGCACGCTGTCGGTATAATTCTAAAGACTGGCCCTGCCGACGGCCATTGCCTAAAATGTCACCATGACAAGTGACCAAATCATCCTGTTCGCTCTTTTCGGCACAGTCTTTGCCCTCCTTCTTTGGGGGCGCCTGCGCTATGATCTTGTTGCTTTCGGCGCTCTGTTGGCGGGTGTTCTGTTCGGCGTTGTCGAGACCGGGTCCGCGTTTGCCGGTTTTGGTCATCCAGCCACGGTCATTGTCGCCCTCGTTCTTGTGGTATCTGCCGGTCTTGTCCGCTCTGGCGCGGTTTTCGTGATCACCCGAACTCTGGTCGATAGCGCCAGGTCACTGGGCAGCCACATCGCCCTGATGGGCACGGTTGGCGGGATTCTGTCAGCCTTCATGAACAATGTCGCGGCTTTGGCGCTCTTGATGCCCGTTGATATCCAGACGGCCCGAAAAGCAGGACGCAGCCCCGGTTTGTCACTGATGCCTCTCAGTTTTGCGACCATCCTTGGGGGAATGATCACCCTGATTGGAACCCCTCCCAACATCATTATCGCCTCGATCCGGGAAGAGACCCTGGGCGCGCCCTTTGCCATGTTTGACTTTGCCCCTGTCGGCCTTGCCGCCGCAACCACAGGACTGGCCTTTGTGGCGCTGATCGGCTGGCGCCTGATCCCGGCGCGCCAGGATGCCACCGGGACAGAGGCCCTGCAGGCCTATATTGCAGAACTCACCGTCCCAGAGGGATCTGCCCATGTCGGGAAACGTCTTGAAACCCTGCAGGATGCGGCCGAGTCCGCCGACATCGCCATCCTTGGCCTGATCCGTGATGGCCAGCGCCGACGAGGGCGCGCCATGTCTGTGCGCCTTTTGGCAGGTGACGTTTTGCTGATCGAGGCCACTCCCGAAGCGCTGGACGAGTTTCGAGCCGCCACACGACTTGCCGTGACCGACGCCAAGCGTGCAGAACAACTGCAAATCGCAAGCGAAGACCAGGTTCTGATTGAAGTGGTTGTTCCGGAAACCGCGCGCATTGCAGGGCGGACCACAAATGCGATTGGCCTGCCTTGGCGGCATCGGTCCGTGTTGATGGGGATCTCACGCAAGGGCACCCGTATCACCCGCCAGATGCGCCGCACCCCGATCGAACCCGGCGATATCCTGTTGCTGCTCTGCCCCAGAGATACCGCTCGGGATGTGACCGCATGGCTTGGCTGCCTGCCGCTTGCAGACCGGGGTCTTGCTCCGACACAGGATCACAAAACCTGGTTGGCCATTGCGCTTTTCGCAGGCGCAGTTCTGGCTGCCAGCCTTGGGCTGATCTATCTGCCCGTAGCGCTGGGACTTGTCGCGGTCGGCTATGTCCTGACCGGCATCCTGCCGATAAGCGACATCTATGATCACATCGAATGGCCGGTCGTTGTCCTCTTGGGAAGCATGATCCCGCTGGGCGCCGCGCTCGATCAGGCGGGTGGGACGGCGCTGATCGCCAACAGCCTTGTCAGCCTGACCGACGGGTTGCCCGCCTGGGCTGTTCTGACCGTGCTCATGGTCGTGACAATGACCTTGTCGGACGTGCTGAACAACACCGCCACTGCCATCGTGGCAGCCCCGGTCGGGATTGAAATGGCCCGCGTTCTGAACGCCTCGCCCGACCCGTTCCTGATGGCCGTCGCGGTCGCGGCATCCGCCGCTTTCCTGACGCCGATTGGACACAAAAACAATACGCTGGTGCTGGGTCCAGGTGGATACCGGTTTGGTGACTACTGGCGCATGGGATTGCCGCTTGAAATCATTGTCACCGCGACGGCGATCCCGGCGATCCTGTTTTTCTGGCCCCTCTAGGCACGCCACACGACCAAAAGCCGAACAGGCCTGCGACCAGGCTGCAGGCTGATGCAGATCGATTTTGCACTGGGCCCCCTTGCTTGATCCGGCGGGCTAGGCAGATCCCTTCGAACAGCCCCGGGGCGCCTGTCTGCGCACGGACTGCGCGACAACAGGCTGGCGCCCCCCCTTAGGTCACGCTATGCCATTCAAATGAAGCAATTCCTGATCTTGCAACTTCGCCCTGAAACCGAAGCAGCCGATGGCGAATACGTCGCCTTTCTGCAAAAATGCGGTTTGACGCCTGACCAAACGCACCGTCTTCGGCTGGACCAACAAACCCTGCCATCAGACCTCAATCCTGCGGACTATGCAGGCGTGATCGTCGGAGGCGGGCCTGGCTGCGTCAGCGACGATCACGCCAACAAGCCCGAGACAGAAGCGCGCATCGAGGCGCAAATCCTGTCATTGATGCCTGCAATCACGGATCAGGATCTGCCGTTTATGGGGTGTTGCTACGGCATTGGCATCCTTGGGCATCATCTCGGTGCAGAGGTCAGCAAGCGCAGGTATGGTGAAGCGGTTGGCGCTGTGACCTGCATGACAACCCAAGCGGGCATGCAAGATCCCCTGCTCAGGGATCTGCCAAGAACCTTTGATGCGTTTGTCGGACACAAGGAAGCGCTTCAACACTTGCCGCAGGGGTGCACCCATCTGCTAAGCGCAGAAAGCTGTCCATTCCAGATGATCCGCTACGGTGAAAACGTCTATGCGACGCAATTCCACCCAGAGGCCGATGCCAAGGAATTTGCAACCCGCATCGGCATTTACAAGCACCGCGGCTACTTTCCGCCCGACCAGGCCGACAGATTGATCGAGATGTGCCACGCCTCGGACGTGCACTGGCCGGAAAACATTCTGCGTTACTTTGTCGAGCGTTACGGGTAAAGCGGCCAGATCAACGGGATCAGGGCGGAGGCCACCATGCCGATGCTCAGGTTCAACGGGATACCGACCAGCATGAAATCAGTAAATTTGTAACCGCCAGGACCGTAAACCAACATATTGGTCTGGTACCCGATCGGCGTCGCAAAGCTGGCAGAGGCCGCCACCATCACGGCAACCACCAAGGGCCGCGCATCCATGCCAAGCGCATCGGCAAGACCAATCGCGATTGGCGTCACAACCACCGCAACCGCGTTGTTGCTGACCAACTCGGTCAGAACAGAGGTCAGTAAATAGACCCCCCAGACAATAAAGACGCCGGGCAAGATCGCCATCCAGGGCGCCACCGCGCCCACCACAAGTGACACCGCGCCCGAGGCATCAAGCGCGGCTCCAATTGCCAACATCGAAAAGATCAGCGCCAAAAGACGGCCATCGACAAATGAAAACGCCTCATCGGCGTCAATACAGCGGGTCAACAACACCAGCGCCACCGCACCCACGGCCAGCGAAAAAAGCGGCGCAACACCCAGCGCCGCCAAAATGACGATTCCCGCAAGAGCAACGAGGGCAATCGGTGCATGGCTTCGGCGATAGCCACGGGCTGATGGTTTGGACACATCGACCATGTCCATATCCGCGGCCAGACGCTGAATGTCATCGGGCGACCCTTCAAGCAAAAGCGTGTCGCCCACCCGCACCACAAGATCGTCAAGCTGTCGTCCGATATTTTGGTTCCGGCGATGCACCGCCAAGGGATACACACCATAGCGGCGACGCAGACGCAAATTGCCCAAGCTGCGCCCAACCAGCTTGCAACCCGGCGCAATCAGCGCCTCGACCGTTGTGGTCTCGACCGCAGAGACCTGGTCCACCCGCCTCAGCGATTTGTCCCTCTGCAAGCTTAGCAGTTCGGACATCTGAGTGCGCAAAACCACCCGGTCACCGACTTGCAGAACAACCCCTTTCAGGTTCCGGCGCAACGACAGATCACCACGGATGACGTCGATCAACCGGACGCCATCGCGCTTGAACAACTGCACGTCCAGCGCCTCCCGCCCGATCAGATTGGACTCTGGTGGGATGACCGCTTCGGTAAAGAACTTCATCCGGCTGCGATCCGAGTCCAGCAAACTTGCCATGCTGGTGCGCTCGGGAAGCAAAAGCGGCCCAACGAAATACAGATATCCCATGCCCCAGATCACCAATACCACAGCCAAGGGCGTAACCTCAAAAATCGAAAATGGTGCAAGTCCCTGCGCGCGGGCAACCCCATCGACCAACAGATTGGTCGACGTGCCGATCAGCGTCAAAGTGCCGCCCAGGATTGCCGCATAGCTCAGCGGGATCAATAAACGTGAGGCCGCGACATCCAGCGTCCGCGCCAGCTGGACAAACACGGGGATCATCACCACGACAACCGGCGTGTTGGACACAACGGCCGAGGCAAAGAGGACAAACAGCAAAAGCATCCCTATGGCCACTCTGGGCGCCACCCGCGCTTGTCGGTCAGCAAGCGAGGTGAACGCATCCAGCGCCCCGGTTCGCACCAAAGCCCCCATGACAACGAACATCGCGGCAATCGTCCAGGGCGCCGGGTTCGACAAAACGGCAAGGGCATCCTGATAGGGCAGCACACCCGAGGCAAGCAGCACCGCAGCGCCAGCGATGGCCACGACCTCGGTTGGGTAGGTTTCGCGGACGAAAAGAACAAACATCCCCGCGACCAGGCTCAATGCGATCACCGCCTGGGTGGTCTGCGAAAATTCAATAAACTCCATGACGTTCGGCAACCCACTGTTCAGTCAGCCGCACTCTGCCCCAGCCGACCTGCGTCCACAACCTTGGTTGTCCGCCTTGGCTGAACAAAGAACACCCCCAGCAAAATCAATCCCAGGGCCCCCCAGATCCAATGCCCGTAGACCTCGCCCAAAAACAGCATGGCCCAGACGATACCGAAAAGGGTGACGAAATAGGCGACCTGTGCCGCAAAAACGGATCCGGCGCGGCCGACAAGCCACACATAGGTGCTGTAGGCGAAGGCGTGCAAAATCGCCGAGGCCACAAGTGCCCAATCGGGTGCGCCCCAGGTGCCAAGCGGATTGATCCACTGGCCCGATCCAATGGCCAGCGGCAGCGCGATACCCGCCCCGACAACCGAGGCCCCGAACAGGGTCTGGATCGGATCAAGATCCAACGTCCCCCAACGCGCAACATAATTGCCTTCGAATGCATAAAAAAGCGGCGCGATCATGCCAACAAAGATCCACGGAACCACAGTCCGATCTGGCAGACTGCTGTCAGGCCAGACAATCAGCACCACGCCAATCAGCCCCATCACCAGCCCGATGAAACGCAGCCAGTGAAACCGATCATTGCCAAGTGCAAGGGCGATTGGAAAGGCAAACATCGGCACCAGACTGATCAGGATCGAAACCACGCCTGCCGGCAGATGCGCAGCCGCCTGATAAGAGGCCGAATTCGGCAAGATCGTGCCCAGCAGCGCAATGGCCAGGTAAAGTCCAAGATGGGGCGCCCCCAGTTTCAAACGTTTGCCCCGCAGGCAGGTCAGCGCACCAAGAACGAAACCGGTGATGACCAATTGCCAAAAGATCAGGCCGAAATGCTGATAACCGCCAGACACGGCGATCTTGGCCAAAGGGATCGTACCGCCCCAGGCCGCCCCCATGATCACAAGCGTTGCAACAGGGCCGATCGATTTGATCATTCTGGCCCCGATTGCTGCAGCCGACCGCCTTGACGCACCATAGAGATGCGGATCGCCTTGCCTGTGCGATCATCTGTTTCAACATAGACGCCGGACAAGGTCGCCTCGCCCAGCGCGGGCTCGAACCGTGCCTTTGGCATGCCAGTCACGAACCGACGCAGTGGTTCAGTCTTCTCCATGCCGATGACCGAATTGTAGTCGCCACACATGCCCGCATCGCTGAGATAGGCGGTGCCCTTGGGCAAGATCTGCGCGTCACCCGTAGGAACATGGGTGTGTGTTCCGACAACCAGACTGGCACGGCCATCACAGAAATGGCCTAGGCCCATCTTCTCTGAGGTCGCCTCGCAATGAATGTCGACGACGATGGCTTGCGCCTGTCCGCCAAGCGGATGCTTGCGCAGCACCTGATCCAAAGCCGAGAATGGATCATCAAAAGCGCGTTTCATAAAGACCTGACCCAAAACCTGTGCGATCAGGACCTTGCGTCCCCGCGCATCCGCAAACAGCCGGTGGCCGCGACCGGGTGCGACCTTGGCAAAATTGATCGGTCGAATGATGCGGCTGTCGTCTTCGATCACGCTCAGCATGTCGCGCTGATCAAAAGCATGATCGCCCAGCGTGATACAGTCAGCACCTGCCTCAAAAATCAGCTTGGCGTGACTGCCCGTCAGCCCCATCCCGTTCGAGGCGTTCTCGGCATTCACAATGACAAAGTCGAGCTTCCAATCGGCGCGGAGTCCCGGAAGCCGCTCTTTGATGGCCTGCCGTCCAGCCCGGCCCACAACATCGCCCAAAAATAGTAGTTTCATGGCTGCCACGGTTAGGGCCAGGTTCAAACAAGGGCAAGAGAAAGAGTGTTGCAAGATCCCCCCTCTACGGTCGACCCGCCCGATTGTGCACGATGGCAAAGAGAGAAAAGTGGATGCAATGTGATGGCTTAGCCACCAGGAAATGTCAGCAGCGGGTCACATTGTCCCGGTATCGCGCTGTCTCGGTGTTTCGCTGTCTCGGATCCCGGGCAGCCACTGTTCGCGCCGTTCACAGTTTGGCCTTTTGCATCGACCGGCTCAAGACACCACATCTTCCTGCGCCAGCCTGCGTTGTTCGGGCACTGGTCTTATCCATCAATCAGATCTGCCGGGCTGATCAACCGGCACCGGGCTGAATCACCCCCCGTTCGGTCACCACCATATCCAGCGGCTGATCCGTTGGCTCAAGCGGCAGATCGTCAGCCTCTTGTGCGGCAAAGGCGAAACCTATGGCCAAGGTCGGACGCTTGGCCCGCAGCCTCTCAAGCGTGCGGTCATAAAACCCTCCACCATATCCCAGACGACCGCCCGCCCGCGAAAAGGCAACAAGCGGGACGATCACGATCTCGGGCTCGAAATAGGATTCAACGGCGGGCACTTGCGCGCCAAAGGGGCCATCGACCATAGGGCAATCGGGCTCCCACCGGCTGAACTTCAACGGTTTGCCAACCGCCTGAATCACCGGAACGCCAACCAGGCCATAGGCTGCGGCCTCTGCCATGGCGGGCACAGGATCAATCTCTGTTCGGATCGGCATGTAGGCCGATAAAGGCACGCCCCGGTGACCGGCGAGAATTTCAGACAGAATGCCAGCGCCGGTGCCCGGGTCTGCGGCATGGGCCAGTTTACGCCGGGCAAAGGCCGCCCTGCGGGCAGCTGCTTTCAGATCATCCAGGGTCATAGCATCACCAGAACCGCAAGCCCAAGAAAGGCAAAAAAGCCAACAACATCCGTTACGGTCGTCACAAAAGCCCCTGAGGCCAGCGCCGGATCCACGCCCGTCTTTTCCAACAGAACCGGGATCACCGTGCCCGCCAAACCGGCAACCACCAGATTGACAACCATGGCCGCGGCAATCACGTAACCAAGGTTGAAACTGCCGAACCAGAACAGCCCCACAGCGCCCATGATCGCGGCAAAAACCAGACCATTCACCAGGCCGACCATGACCTCGCGTCGGATCACACGCCAGACATTGGCCCCTGTGAGATCCTTTGTCGCCAATGCCCGCACCGCAACCGTCAGCGACTGCGTTCCCGCATTCCCCCCCATCGAGGCGACAATCGGCATCAGCACGGCCAACGCCACAAGGGTTGATATTGCATCTTCGAACACAGCAATCACCAGCGATGCCAAAATCGCGGTCGCCAGGTTCACGGCCAACCAGGGAAAGCGCTGTTTCGTCGTCTCAATCACGCTATCGGAAAGCGAGCTTTCTTCGCCAACCCCAGCCAGACGCAGGATGTCTTCTTCGTGCTCTTCGTCCAGAACGACCATTGCATCATCGATTGTTATCACACCGATCAGTCGCTCATTTTCATCGACCACGGGTGCCGAGATCAGGTGGTACTGATTGAAGGCATAGGCGACTTCGCCCTCTTCGCGGTTGACAGGGATCACTTCAAACACATCCTCAACCAGCGACGTCAGCAGCACCTCTCGGCGCGATCCCATCAACCGACCCAGCGTCACATTGCCAACAGGTCGCAAACGCGGGTCGACCAGTACGACGTGATAGAACTGCTTGGGCAAATCCTCCCGATCCCGCAGATAATCAATCGCTTCGCCAACATTCCAGTGTTCTGGCGCCATCACCACTTCACGCTGCATCAGTCGACCGGCAGAATATTCCGGATAGGTCAGCGATTGTTCTACAGCCACGCGGTCGCTGTCTTCGAGAACGTCCAGAATGGCCTCTTGCTGGGCATCTTCCAGATCCTCGACCAGATCCACCACATCATCGCTGTCAAGTTCGCGCACCGCCTCGGCCAGAACATCGGGCCGCAACAGGCCGATAACCTCTTCACGAATGCTTTCGTCCAGTTCCGAAAGGATTTCGCCGTCAAATTCCTGTCCGTACAGCTTGATCAATCGCATTCGGTCGAAGGCATTGATCTGTTCCAAAAGGTCGGCAATGTCGGCCGGGTGCAGCGGCTCCATCAGGGCACTCAGCCGGTCACGGTCTTCAACGTCAACCGCAAAAAGCACTTCGGCAACCGCTTTGCGGCCCAAGGCATAGGCGTCTTCGTCTTCTAGCGCTTCCGCTTGGTCAACATGTGTCTGGGTTTCGTTCACCATGGCCCTGCCCCGCAACTGTTTTCCGGTGACCATAGGAGATTGTCGGACGCAGCGACAAGGGGCGGGGGCAATTTACCTTTCTGCAGTGCGGCGCTAGGGTGAACCGTCGAGAATGGAGAAGACAATGACACAGGTTCTGTGCGGTCAGGTGTTGACCTATGCCACCTCGCCCTTCGATGGCGCGCCGACCGAGGCTGTGCAAATGCACGAGTCCGTGGCGTTTCGGGACGGCATGATTGTCGGCGTCGGAACCCGTGCAGAGATGATGGCGCTGGACCCTGGTGCACAGGTCACCGACTATGGCGATCGCCTGATCATGGCAGGCTTTGTCGATGCGCATGTGCACTATCCACAAACCGCAATCATTGCGAGTTGGGGAAAACGGCTTTTGGATTGGCTGAACAGCTACACATTCCCCGAAGAAATGAGGTTTGGCGACGCCACCTATGCAGGGATGATCGCAGAGCGCTACCTCGACACCGTACAGGCAAACGGGACCACCTCTGTCTGCTCGTACTGCACCGTACACCGCACAAGCGTCGACGCCTTCATGACAGCTGCTCAAACCCGCGGAATGCGGGTGGTGGCTGGCAAGTCGACGATGAACCGCAATGCACCCGATGGGCTTTGTGACACGGTGGCGTCTGCAGAGGCGGACAATCAGGCTCTGATTGACAGATGGCATGGGATCGACCGACTGTCCTACGCGATCACACCACGCTTTTCACCGACGTCGACACGGGAACAGCTGGACATGCTTGGCGCGCTCTGGTCTGCCAATCCGACCTGCCTGATGCAGACCCATCTGAGTGAACAGACCGACGAAATCGCCTGGGTGAAGTCGCTTTTCCCGGAAGCGCGGGATTACCTGGACACCTACGAAGCGCATGGTCTGCTGGGGCCGGGCGCCATTTACGGCCATGCGATCCACCTTGAGCCGCGCGAACGGGATCGCTTGAAAGAAACCGGGGCCAGCCTGGTTCACTGCCCGACATCGAACACCTTCATCGGATCAGGGCTTTTTGACATGGCGGGACTGATGGCCGAAGGACAGCGCATCGGACTGGCCACAGATACCGGCGGAGGGTCATCCTTTTCGATGTTGCGGACAATGGCTGCAGCCTACGAAATCGGACAGTTGACGGGAACGCCCCTGCATGCCGCACAGCTGTTGTGGTTGGCAACAGTGGGATCGGCACGCAGTTTGCGAATGCAGGACAAGATCGGCAATCTTGCGCCCGGACTGGAGGCAGATCTAATCGTTCTGGATCTCAAGTCGACACCCGCCATCGCATTCCGGGCCGAACGGGCCGAGGATCTGTGGGAGGCCATCTTTCCCACAATCATGATGGGTGATGACCGTGCAGTGCATGCGGTTTGGGTGAACGGTGTTCGGCGCGTGGCGCGCACAGCCCAATAGGCCCGAAAGCCCGCCAGATCACGGTAACAGCCCCGACCAAAGAACCGCAGAGCCTTGCCAGGATGGCCAAAGGTCCCGTGATCCGGCCGATCCGTGGCGCCCGTGCGATGATTGGACTATGGGGTTTCGTGCAGACACCCGTTTTGCCCCAATACCATCACCCAGTGATCCTGCCCGCCGCGATACAGGCCCAAATGGACAAAGTCGCCTGCAAGGATATTGGCACGATGAGACGGCGACGCCATCCAACTTTCAAGCACCTCCGTCAGGCCTGACGGTCCTCTGGCAATATTCTCTGCAATGGCACACCAGTCATAGCCCCACCGGCGCACGCGATCTCCGACCAGGCTGCCGTCAACGCCAAAATGACCAAAGAACTGGTTTGTGATCATGTCCTGAACATGATCACGCGCCGCCCGTGTCAGAGCTGCATGGGCGGACAGCGATCCACGACCGACCTCGGCGCGCAGGCGGTTCACACGCACAACAACGTCAGAGATGTCACCTGAGCTGCGATCATGAGAACCCGTTGGGATCCGCGCCGGAGGAGCCGCACAGGCGGCCATCAGGAGCAAAACCAAAAAAGCGATCAAGACGCGGCTCATGCACCTTGCCTAGGGCTCTGACAAGGCTCTCGCAAGACGGTTCTGGCGTTCAATCACTGTCGGCAAATCAACGCCGGTGATCTGGCCATCACGCACCACCTCGCGCCCCTCCACAAAGAGGTGTCTCACCTGCATCGGTCCAGCCAACAACAGCGCAACAGGGTCCCAGCTTCCCGCCGCCGCAATGTCGCGCATGTCCCAAAGAGCCAGATCCCCTCGTTTGCCAATGGCAATCTGTCCGCAATCATCCCGACCCAACACCTGTGCGCCTCCACGTGTTGCAATCTCAAGCGCCTCGCGGGCACTCATCGCGTCCGCGCCTCGTGCGACGCGCTGCAACAGCATCGCTTGCCGCGCTTCGCCAACCAGGTTTCCCACGTCGTTGCTTGCAGATCCATCAACCCCCAATCCAACGGGAACACCCGCATCGCGCATGGCGCGGACCGGAGCGATGCCACTGCCCAAGCGACAATTCGAGCAGGGACAATGGGCAACACCTGTATGGGTTCGCGCAAAGAGGTCGATCTCTTGCCCATCAAGCATCACGCAATGGGCATGCCAGACATCATCGCCGGTCCAGCCCAGATCCTCGGCGTATTGCCCTGGACGGCAGCCGAATTGTTCCAGACTATAGGCGACATCCTCAGCGTTTTCGGCCAGATGGGTATGGAGCATTACCCCTTTGTCCCGGGCCAGGCGTGCGGCATCTCTCATCAATCCGCGGCTCACGGAAAAGGGCGAACACGGGGCCACGCCCACCCGCACCATGGCGCCCGGGGCAGGGTCATGAAAGGCGTCGATGACGCGGACACAATCATTCAGGATCTGCGCCTCATCCTCGACCAGGCTGTCTGGCGGCAAGCCGCCATCACTTTCACCAATGCTCATCGCGCCTCGGGTCGGGTGAAACCGCAATCCAATCGAGCGGGCCGCATCGATGGTATCCTCAAGACGCGCGCCATTGGGATAAAGGTACAAGTGATCTGAGGTCAGCGTGCACCCAGAAAGCGCCAGCTCGGCCAACCCGACAAGCGCCGATGTGTGCATTTCATCCGGGCCAAATCGGGACCAGATCGGATAAAGGGTCTGCAACCACCCAAAGAGCAAGGCATCCTGCGCCCCTGGCACAGCGCGGGTCAGCGTTTGATACAGATGATGATGCGTGTTGACCAAGCCGGGGGTCACAAGGCAGTTCTCGGCCAGGACTACCTCGCCCGAGGTGCGCAGCCCCGTGCCAATAGCCGCGATAACACCGTCGCGCACCAGAATATCGGCCCCGGCAAGTTCCGTGCGATTGTCATCCATCGTCACGATGGCTTGGGCATTTCTTATCAGGGTTTCAGTCAAACGGGCGCCTCCACAAGGATCGTGTCAGGCGCTTTTCGGCAGATGACCATGGACGACCCGACAGAAAAGGCGCAAAGGACTCGGACCGACCGCCAATCGTGTAGCACGACTGGCACCGCATGCCAAATCCTAGTTCAGATCTTGCAACAGTTCGAGCGCCTGAGCGTGGATCTGCGGGTTGGCGGCGGCCAAAGCGCGCCCACCATCATGGGCAGGATTGCCCGCCCAATCTGTGACAACACCGCCCGCAGCCTGGATCACCGCAATGGGCGCCTGAATGTCATAGGCATTTAGACCCGCCTCGATCACCAGATCAATCTGCCCAGCCGCCAGCAAGGCATAGGCGTAACAATCCATGCCATATCGAGTTAACTTGCAGCCTTGGGCCACACGGTCAAAGCCCCTTTTGTCCTCGGGCGTGCCCACCTCTGGAAACGTGGTGAAGAGCACCGCCTCACTCAGGCTTTTGGTGGGTCTGGTGACCGCAGGCGCGTCCCGACCCGGCCCTGTCCAACGGGCCTGACCATAGCCCCCCCAGAACCGTTCCTTTGTGTAGGGCTGATCAATTATGCCGAACTGCGGGCCATCCGCGTCCCCAACCGCGATCAGAATGCCCCAGGTCGGTGTGCCAGAGATAAATCCACGGGTTCCATCAATCGGATCCAGCACCCAGGTCAGACCAGATGTACCGACGGTATTTGGGAACTCCTCGCCAAGGATCCCGTCTTCGGGACGCTCGGCTGCCAGAATGTCCCGCATTGCTTTCTCACCAGCGCGGTCGGCAATCGTTACGGGATCAAATCCACTTTCCAGTTTGTTCTCTGCCAACAGGCCTGCTGTACGGAAATGCGGAAGGATCGCCGCGCCAGCGGCATCGGCCAAAGCAAAAGCCACGCGTTTCAGCGTGGCTTGTGTCACAGTATCGGGATGCGGCATGGTCTCTCCTGCAATGGCACCTTGTTGTCGGGGCTACCGCAGACCGCGCGTTGGCTCAAGCCACGTCAGACAGGACGCGCGCCAGTTCGAACAGCCGTTTGCGCTGATTTTCCGGGATTGCGTAGTAAGAGCGGACGAGGTCCAGCGCCTCTTTGTCGCCCATCAGATCAGCCGGTATGGATTCCGCAGACCCTTCGGGCGACTGGCTGGTTTCCAATCCCTCGAAGAAAAAGCTGACCGGAACATCCAGAGCATCTGCAATGTCCCACAGCCGCGAGGCGCTTACGCGGTTGGCGCCGGTTTCGTATTTCTGAATTTGTTGGAATTTTATACCAACGCGTTCTGCAAGCTGCTGCTGGGTCATGCCCACCAACCACCGACGGTGGCGGATCCGCTTGCCAACGTGCACATCAACAGGGTGCGTCATGAACTAATGTTCCTTCGTCTACAAGTTGTCGTCACAAGATCAAGGCACCGCTCCCATGCGGCAAACCGGACCTCACTGTAGCAAATGTGCACCCCAACACTACAATATCGAGTATATCGAAAGGGTGAATTGAGGCAAGAAATTTGCGTCTCAATGGATGAAGAGCGCAAATCATCTGCAATCGCCACGCGAGAAGTTGCCAATTCAGCGACATTTGACGCCGCGTAGAAATGATTGTTAACACCTTGACCAATCTGTTTTTTTTCCCTTTAGCTCTCCAAACATCACTCGGAGACCGTAATGCTTGCCTTTCAAATAGCCGCATTCGATGCGCCCCCGTCGTTGGTAGAGTGCGCCATACCAGAGCCCCAAACGGGGGAAATTCTCGTTAAAGTCGATTCCTGCGGCTTGAACTTCGCAGATCTCTTGATGGCAAACGGCACCTATCAAGACACCCCCGAGCCACCTTTCACGCTGGGCCTGGAAGTGGCCGGCACGATTGAAGCACTGGGCCGGGATGTCACGCATTTGAACGTGGGACAACGCGTTGCCGTATTTGGGGGCCAGGGCGGTCTTGCCGAATATGGCTGTTTCCCCGCAGATCGCGCAGTCGTGCTTCCCGACCAGATGAGCATGGTTCATGCCGCCGCATTCCAGGTGGCCTACGGAACAAGCCACGTCGCCTTGTCGCACCGCGCCCAGATGCAACCCGGAGAAACGCTGTTGGTCCTCGGAGCGGCCGGAGGCGTTGGCCTGACTGCCGTCGAGATTGGCAAACTGATGGGTGCGACAGTCGTCGCCTGCGCCCGGGGAACTGAAAAACTGGCTGCGGCAAAGGCGGCTGGGGCCGATCACCTGATCAACGCGGAAACAGATGACATCCGCGCTGTGATGACCTCGCTTGGTGGTGCAGATGTCGTTTATGACCCGGTCGGCGGCGATCAATTCAAAGCGGCCTTCCGATCCTGCAAACCCGAAGCCCGCCTGATGCCAATCGGTTTTGCCAGCGGGGACGTCCCGCAGATCAAGTCAAACCACCTTTTGGTGAAAAATCAGACGGTACTGGGCGTTTATTGGGGGGGGTATCTAAAATTCCGCCCCCAGATCATCACCGACAGCCTGCACAGGCTGATGGGGTGGTATGCTGACGGGCGATTGAAACCGCATGTCAGCCACGTCTTGCCTTTGGACAAGGCAGCAGAGGGCCTGGAACTGATGCGCACGCGCAAATCTACCGGCAAGGTCGTAATCCAGGTTGCCAGCTAAGGGCGACCGGTCGGGTCAGGCTGCGACAGTCTCTATTCGACCATTTCGCAGGGCGCTGAACTCGCTTTCAATGAACGCCGCCAAGGGTGCGGTGATATTTTGCTGGACGGCGCCCTGGTAAAGCACAATCTGCTGCGTACCCAGATCAGGCAGGCCAGCGCTGAGGGGAATCAACTCATACTGTGGGGGCTCATGCCCCTCGAGAACTGCAGTGACGGCCAAATCAGCACTGACAGACACCTCGATGGCGCGATCGCTTTCGGCAGAGACCGCCGTCGTCCACTCATACGAAGCTTTGTTCAGGCAATTCAGCGCGATCGGACTGAAGGCACAATTGGTGCAAAAGGCGACCCGCAGCGGCTTGGACTTCCAGACCTGCGAATCCTTTGCTCCGTACCACTGAAGCGGCACCTCAATCAGCACCTCCCCACCCTCCGACGCGGCTGCTTCTGTCGTCAGGATCACGTCGACTTCCCCCTTGCGAAAGCGCTCCTTGAGGTCGCGCGTATACGAACTGATAAGCTGAACCTTAACCCGCGGGTAATCGCGTTGCATGCGTTTCATCACGCGTGGGATTACCGGATAGACAATGTCATGCGGCACACCCAAGACAACCTCACCCTCCCATTCTTCACGGGTGAGCTTGGCATAGATTTCATCGTTCAAATCCACCATCCGGCGCGCATAGTTCAGCAACTGCTGACCCGAGGCCGTCAAAGCCACGCCCCGGCCCGACCGTTCAAGCAATTCCAGCCCAAGCAATTCTTCAAGCCGTTTAAGCTGCATAGAAACCGCAGACTGGGTCAAGTTCAGAAATCCCGCAGCCCGGGTCACGCCGCCAGAATCCGCCACGGCAACGAATGAGCGCAGGGTTGTCAGATCGAGGTTTCGCATTGCATCAATCCCCGTGATGAAAGACTTCAAAAACATTCACTTTTCAAATGAACCACATCGGCGCATATACATCAAGATACAAGATGCAAAAATGCAAATTCATCACGAAAACGAAAGTATCACATCATGAGCCGTGCTGTTTCTCTATCAGGATATGCCACCCATTCTTCCCGCAAGGGGTTCTTGGAGACCTTGCTGAAATTCGACGCGCTGCGCCGTCAGCGCAACGCCTTGTCACGGCTTGATGAAACCGCGCTTAAAGACGTTGGCTTGACGCGTGAGCAAGCCCTGACCGAGGCCGGTCGTCCGGTATGGGATTCACCGCAGCACTGGAAGAAATAAGTACTGGAAAGTCATGCCCTGACCGACAGAATATCTTGAAAAACAGCGCCGCAAAGCCGATATTCACGCTGTAAGCCGGCTGTGACCGGCGCTGTTTTCATTTTCGGAGGCTTAGATGGCTGAGTATAACACAATCCGGACGACCGCGGCAGGCGCCCGCGCCGCCGAGATTGATGCGGGTCTGCGCGCCCACATGAACAAGGTTTACGGCACCATGTCGATCGGCATGGTTATTACGGCACTGGCCGCATGGGCCATCGCCGGTCTCGCCGTGACAACCGATCCGGCAGGTGCAACTTACGCGTTGCGCGAAGGCCAGTACCTCACCGGACTTGGTGAACTGCTTTACAACACACCGCTGCGCTGGGTCATCATGTTTGCCCCGCTCGCATTCCTGTTCTTTGGCTGGGGCGCGTTGATGAGCAGAGGATCAGCTGCCGCTGTACAGCTGGGCTTCTTCATCTTTGCCGCAGTCATGGGCGTGTCGATGAGCTCGATCTTTCTCGTGTTCACGTCCTTCTCGATCGTACAGACCTTCCTGGTGACAGCAATCGCATTCGCGGGTTTGTCGCTGTACGGCTACACCACTAAAAAAGACCTGAGTGGCATGGGCACCTTCCTGATGATGGGTGTGATCGGCCTGCTTGTGGCTATGATCATCAACCTGTTCTTGCAGTCCGGCATCATGATGATGGCGATATCTGCAATTGGTGTGTTGATCTTTGCTGGCCTGACCGCGTTCTACACGCAAGACATCAAGACCACCTATGTCGCCCATGCTGCACATGGCGACCAGGAGTGGCTGGATAAGGCGGCCTTTGATGGCGCGCTGAGCCTGTACATCAGCTTCTTGAACATGTTCCAGTTCCTGTTGATGTTCATGGGACAGCAAGAATAAGCGTCATTCGACGTCAAGGCATTTGGGGCTGGTCAGTTGACCGGCCCTTTTTGTTTTCATTGGCCTATAGCACTTTGCCAAAGCAACGACGCCGAATTTGCGCAGCGCCCAGGATATGGTGATCTGCCTGCCACCGCGTCCTGTACCAATATCTTGTGATCGACAGGGCCCGATCCAGCCCGATTCTTGCACAAAAGCACTTGATTTCTTGTGCGTTTATGGCCGGTGACAGTCGCCTTATCGTGCCGACGTGATCGGCATCAATGTTGGTTTGCCTAAACAGCCTATCGTAAGAGACCGATGGATCAGTGGTCTCATGGATCCATCCAGAAACCCGGACATTGGCACGACGAGGCCCAAAGACGGTCGCCTTTGTCGATGTCTCATCTGACAGGACCGCCGGACCCCTTACAGATCCGCCACCATCATCACCGCCGGGAAGACAATTCCGGGGCGCAATTCAATCTCGATCAGGGATTGTCGGCAAAAGCCCAGCGCGGTGTAAAAGGGCTCAGCGGTGTAGGTGCTTTGGCACAGAATTTGGCGCATGCCATGCTGCCTGGCATCGCCCAGCACAGTGGCCATCAAGGTCTTTCCAATACCTCGGCGTGTCAGGCGGTGGTCCGTCACCACGTGGCGCACCTCACTCAAAGCCGTGTGCGTGGCGCCACCCATCAACGCCCGCGGTGACCATCCGCCTGCTGCGACCAGAGCGCCCTCTTCGCTTTGGGCCACAAAATACCGCCCCGAACTTAGCAGCGAAGGCTGTGCACGGGATATGATTGGCACGGCTGTAACAAGGACAGAAGGCGGGTAGTCGTGTTTCAACAAGGCCGGGTAGCTGCGCATCAGCAGAGTATCCACGGCTTCGAGATCCGCCATCGTGCTGCGACGCACCGTGATGGTATTCAAAGGCAGTTGCGTCATCCCGATTGAGATAGCGCAATGACCATCAAGGTCCAGACATGCAAAAACGCTGTGCGGCTATTGGCAGCACAGCGCTTTAAACTGCATCCGGAAAAAGTAAGATTACTTGATCTTACCTTCTTTGTACTCGACATGCTTGCGCACGACCGGATCGTATTTCCGGACTGTCATCTTCTCGGTCATGGTGCGGGCATTTTTCTTGGTCACATAGAAGTGGCCTGTGCCTGCGGTCGAGTTCAGGCGGATTTTGATTGTGGTCGGCTTCGCCATGGTCGGTCTCCTGCGCGTGGGCCCTGACGGTCCCCCGCTGATCAAACTTGAACCTCGGCTTCTACCGGCCTGCGCGCCCGAGTCAACCGCCGCCAGCAGGATTCCTAAGAAAAAACCCGCCCTCGGCATCCAGTGGCACGCATCCATCCCGATTTTCCCGGCCGACCTGCACCAAAAGGCCCGACAGCCGTTACATTTTCCATTCTGCCATACGTGGGAAAACAAGCACCATTGCCATCACTGCCGAAGTGGCCCCAGGCCAGGCTGCATTGATTTTCAACGCGCTGCGTGATGCAGGCCCCGAACACAAAGCGATGACATGCGCGATTGTTATTGGCTGCCTGACGCGCAGATTGCCTGGCGTCCCGCTGTCCTTCAAAGATGGCATGCCCCAGCGCCATGAGATGGCAGGCGGGTGCTGAGCAGGATAATCTTGACCGATCGCAACGCGGTGCGCGGGCGAAACGCTTTGGAAGCGCGCCAAAAAGACGCCCTTGACGGAGTGAGAGCGTCGGATCGAAAAAGGCTTCTTTGCGCGGACAATCAGCGACCTGCCTGCAGTCAAAAGACCCCGGGATGCATGGCGACACGCCTCCACCGGTGTGCCCAGCTCTTCCTGTCGGTCATCGCTCATGCAGCACTTGCCCTTTGCCAAGTGTGAAGAGGGGCCCGGAAAAAAATTGACAGGGGCGAGGAGGCGGCCGGAGCTGTGAGGCCTTGAGCAGCGCAGCCCCACTGACCATTGGCTTTTACCGGCGGGATCACTCAAGCGGTCAAAAGCGCGCGGAGGGCCTGTAAGCCGGATTCTGTGCCTCGGATGAGGCGATGACCATTCCTCTGGGCCACAGGTTGCCCTGCAGCTCTAGCTGCCAACCCGAACCTCTGGGCAGAAGCCGCCCTGCGGACAAGCCGCACGAAGTTCCTATTCGGCATTGCTCCCGGTGGGGCTTGCCATGCGGGGGATGTTGCCACCCCCCCGGTGGGCTTTTACCCCACCGTTTCACCCTGACCCCGCATGCGGGGCGGTTTGTTTTCTGTGGCGCTTTCCGTCAGGTTGCCCTGCCCGGGCGTTACCCGGCACCGTTGCCTCTTGGAGTCCGGACTTTCCTCGCGGCCCATGCAGGCCACGCGGCCATCCGGCCCTCCGCGCAACGTGTCTGTTAGGCAAATCGGGAGGGTTGGTCAACGGGATAGTCATGCGCAATGCTTTGCGCCAAGGTCAGATCGGCCCCGGATACCGGACCAGTCGCCTGCGGCAAAAACCGAGCACGGAACGCCGCCAGTCGCGCAGCGAAGGGCGCCAGCGGCGTATAGCCAATGGCCTGCAAGGCTTGCTCGAATGCGGCATGCACCTCTTCGCCCGTGTTACAACGCAATTCGGCCACCGGGTCAAAATCCGGCAAGGCAGCAAGGTTTTGCACCCCCAAACGCCGCCAATCAAATCGGGGGCCCGGATCGATCTTGCGCCCCGGAGCCATATCGGAATGGCCGATGACCCGCTCTGGCGGAATACTCCAACGCGACAAAAGCGCGGACAGAAGGCTTTCGAGAGAGGCCATCAAAGGTTCGGAAAACGGCGCTGATCCACTGTTGCCCAACTCGATTCCAATCGAGTGCGAATTTACGTCGGTCACTTTACCCCACTGGCCAACCCCCGCGTGCCAGGCTCTGGCGACGTCATCCACCAAATGCCAGACCGTCCCCTGTGGACTGATCACGTAATGCGCCGAGACCTGGGCCTCTGGCGTGCACAGCCAATCCCGTGCCGCCTCGGCATTTGTCATGGCCGTGTAGTGCAGCACCACAAGCGAGGGGCGCGCCCCGTCACGCCGGTCGCCAAAATTTGGCGAAGGGTGCCAAATCGCGGTCAGTTGCCGCGCGCCAGGCGAAAGAGGGTCGGATCCCAGTCACAGGCGAACCCATCGCCGTCAGGATCGAGGGTCTTGCGGTCTTTTTCCGGCCCACCCAATGACAGAAAGGCCTCTTGCGCGTCATCCGCAGTACGGTACGCAGCACAGTTCCTCTTATGACGGGCCTCTGTGGTCAAGGTCGAGCGGCGATACAGCGATGCGCCCACCGGATTGGTGGTCTGCAGGGCGTACGCAACGATGTTTGGTTGATCCGTGCCAGGGCGCACCGGCAGGGCGGTTGGTTCAATCACGGTGTACTGTTCGCGATTCTGAGCAATCCGGGCGGCGTCACTTTCGATGCTGCGCTCTGCCGAAACCG
>JAKVCP010000024.1:12918-41352 GCA_022448925.1 Paracoccaceae bacterium | reverse complement strand
CACCGGGCCTCACGGACGCGCCTAAATTTCGCCGCAGCTGATTGCTAAGGTTCGCAAAAAATACCGGAGCAGCGCAGTGTTTGGACGTTTCATTCTTTTCGCATCCCTGATGTGGGCCGCCGCGTCACACGCTCAAGAGAGCGGATTTCGCACCTTGGCCAGTCTTGATCAGGGGAAACACTGGGAAGCGGTCGGACGGCTTGAGATTGCCGGCACCGCGTTCTGCACGGGCGCCCTGATCGCCTCGGACCTTGTATTGACGGCAGCGCATTGCCTTTACGATGCAAAAACAGGCAGACGCGTGCCGGTCCAGGATATACAGTTTCTGGCCGGCTGGCGGAAGGGACGGGCAGCCGCCTACCGGTACGTGCGCACAGCCTTGCATCATCCAGACTACGCGTTTTCCGCCAGGGCAAATCCAGACCGGGTGCGCAATGATGTTGCCCTTCTGAAGCTGCAACACCCGATCCGCAACACGACGATCACACCGTTTCAGACAGACGTACATCCCGCACGCGGGGATCGGCTTGGTGTGGTGTCTTATGGACATGACCGTACGAATGCCCCTTCTTTGCAAGAGGTTTGCGATGTCATCGCCCGACAAGAGGGTGTTCTTGTCATGTCCTGCGAGGTCGATTTCGGCAGCTCTGGATCTCCAGTTTTCAGCTATGATAGTGGCGTGCCCCGGATTGTTTCGGTGGTCTCGGCCAAGGCCGAATACGGTGGACAACCCGTATCGCTTGGCACGTCTCTTCAGGAACCGCTGCGTCTTTTGACAGGGGCGATGGTGGCAGCGCAGCAATCAGAATTGACGGCCGGGCAAGGCAAGCTTGGGGTTGGTGCGCGCAGCGTCGAAATGAACGGTGCAAAATTCGTGAGACCGTGATGCGGCGTCTTGCGTGGCTTTTGATCTGGCTGGCTTTGGCGCAGATCCCGGCTCAGGCGCAGCATGCCCAAGCGCTGGATGCGCTTCATTCCCGCGGCAAGATGTTGGGCTGGGAAGCGGTGGGACGGTTGGACATGCCTGGGGGGTTTTGCACAGGCACGCTTATTTCATCGGATCTGGTCCTGACGGCAGCCCATTGCGTGGTGGATCCCGAAGCCGGTTCAAAACGTGACCCTGACGCTATGGTGTTTCGCGTGGGCTATGCCAACGGGCGGGAAATCGCGCTGCGCAAGGTCGTGGAGATCGCCATCGCTGAGGGATTTGCGCAGGCCGCCGGTCAGCGGATCAGCGGCGACATGATGGGCCGGGATGTCGCGCTGTTGCGACTGGATGCAAGGCTGACAAGCCTCGAAGCGGATCCATTTCAACTGCATGGCTTTCCCGACCAGGGTGACCGGGTCAGTGTCGTGTCTTATGGACAGGGCCGCTCTGAGAGTTTGTCGTACGAAGACGAATGTGCCGTAACCGGCCGCTTCGCTGGCGGTGTGATGGCCTTTGACTGTAATGTGACTTTTGGTTCCTCCGGGGCGCCGGTTTTCGCGCGCGAGGACACCTCGAACCGGATGCGGATACTGTCCTTGATTTCTGCCGGACATCAGTCCGCAAATGGGCGCAGTGTGGCGTTCGGACCGGAACTGCCCGAACTTGTCGAAACGCTCAAACGCAGCCTGCGCCATCGGTCTGCCCCGGTTCCTGTGACCAAAGGTGCAAAACGGGTCACGGTTGGTCAGCGTAACCCTGGCTTTGGTGCGCGTTTCGTACGGCCTTAGGTCTTGAAAGACCGTCTGATGCTTCCCACATTCGTGTCACCGGAATGCCTGCAACAGGGTTTCGGAGCCTGAACACAGCGTCTGTCCCGACTGGGAGGGCGCGTTCCTTGAAACGGTATCGCTCAGCGGAGGATAACCCATGCGACCTTTTGATTTTGCCCCTCTTTATCGCGCCACTGTTGGCTTTGATCAGATCGAACAGCTGATGGATCGCGTGCTGGCCAATGACGTCAGCAAGACCTCTTACCCCCCCTACAACATCGAAAAAACAGCCGATGACGCCTATCGTATTTCGATTGCCGTTGCTGGATTTTCGGACAAGGATCTTTCAGTCGAAGTCAAGGAAAACCAGCTGGTGATATCCGCCCGGAAAAATGCAGATGACGTAAAGCGTACCTATCTGCATCGCGGCATCGCCAACCGTGTTTTTGAACGCCGGTTTCACCTTGCCGACCACGTTGTGGTGACCGGTGCAAGCCAGGAACATGGCATGCTGCACATTGACCTGCATCGCGAAATCCCCGAAGCCCTGAAACCGCGCCGGATCGAAATTGCCAAAGTCGACGCGGTTGAAACGGACGTGGTTGACGCCAAAGCCGTCAACTAACACCATCTGCGCCACATTCAGGTGGTTTGGGCCCCATTGCCTGTCGCGATGGGGCCTTTGGTTTGTCTGGCGTGGGCAATGTGCCGTTCCGCAGCAAATTGGATGAAACGCGCGTCGTAGCAATTTCGCCTGCCTGGTCCGAATGGTCTGTTGTCGGGCGCTTGCCGGATCTGCTTTGGGTCCGGGCCAAATCTCCGAAAGTTCTGCATTTCGCCCCTTTGGAAAAAGAGCTATACAGAAAAGCATGGATTGGCGAAATGTAACATTTGATTGGAACCGCGCACGCGCGTTCCTTGTAACGGTCGAAGAGGGCTCATTGTCGGCGGCCGCGCGTGCGCTTGGTCTGGCGCAACCCACGCTTGGGCGGCAGGTCTCGGCATTGGAAGAAGAGTTGGGTGTCGCTTTGTTCGAGCGTGTCGGACATGGCCTTGAGCTGACGCAAAACGGGCTTGATCTGGTCGAGCACGTGCGCGCCATGGCCGAAGCTGCAAACAATGTTGCGCTGACCGCCTCTGGCAAGTCACAGGACATCGAGGGCCCGATCTGCATCACTGCAGCTGAAATGTATGCTGCACATATGTTGCCAGAATTGGTGCTTGAATTGCGCGATATCGCACCTGGTATCCGGGTCGAGATCTTTGCCTCCAATGAAGTGCGCGATCTGCGTCGCCGAGAAGCAGACATTGCGATTCGCAATGCCCAACCCGATCAACCGGATCTGATCGCCCGAAAACTGGGCGAAGATAGCGCAGCGCTTTATGCCACGCCCGAGGTGATTGAAAGACTGGATTTGACCCACTCGGTTGAAGGGTTGAAATCCGCAGATGTCATCGGCATCGGTGACATGCCGGATTTGATCCGCGCATTGGGTGAATTCAATCTTCCTGTCACGGCCGACAACATTGTTGCGATGACCAACAACCATCTTGTGCATTGGCAAATGACGCGTCTGGGGATGGGAATTGGGATTGCTCCGGTCCACCTGGGAGACTCAGATCCCGCCGTCCGGCGCGTTCTGCCAGATGAGATGACGAGGCCGTTTCCCGTCTGGCTGGTGGCCCACCGCGAGCTGCGATCCAGTCGCCGGGTGCGGCTGGTCTATGATTTCCTTGCCAAAAGGGTGCCACGGCTTATGCGTGCCCCCCTGCGCAATGCGGTGCGCGACTAGCTTTCGCGAAATGCTCGCGCGAAGTAGTCTGCCATTGGTTTCACCAAATATGCCAGCGGTGTGCGATCATCGGTCCGTATGAATGCCTCGACCGGCATCCCGGGGATCAGGGTGGTGCCCGCCGGCAGCTTGGCTTGTTCGCCTTCAGACAGGATGATCTCGGCGCGATAGTAGCTGAGGCCGATGTTTTCGTCGACGAATGCATCAGCCGAGATTTGCATGACCTTGCCAAACAGCTCTGGCGTCAGTCGTTGATCAAGCGCTGAAAAGCGCAGCAACACCTCTTGGTTGACATGCAGCTGGTCAATATGGATCGTTTCAACACGGGCGGCGATGACCAATGGGCGGTCTTGTGGCACAAGGAACAAAAGCGGATCAGCGGGGCGTACCACCGCACGCTTGGCAAAGACCTGAAGACCATAGACTATGCCAGACACAGGGGCGCGGATTTCCATGCGGTTCAGGCGCTCTTGCAGCGCGCGGCGCTGCTCGGCCAGCTCGCGTTCGCGGAACTGGATGTCGCGCAGAGTCGTGATGGCCTCTTCGCGGCGATTGACACCCAGCTTGAGGATCTCAAGGTCGATTTCGGTGATCCGCCCCTCAGCCTGTGCCTTTTGCGCGGTAAGTTCGCCGACTTGTCCTGACAGGCGCGCGGTTTCGCGTTGCAAGGCCAGGACCCGGCTTGCCTGCGCCAGTCCTTTGTCCAACAGGGTTTGCTGGTCTGCCAGTTCTTGTTCGATCAACGCAAGCTGTTCTGACAAGGCATCCTGCTGTGCAGATATGCCAGTGATCTGGTCGGCGATCTGGTCGGCGCGTTTTCCCAGTTGCTCAATCTCGCGTGATAGTGTCTCGGAGCGGGCAAGAAACAGACGGCGCTGGCCTTCGACCAAGTCGTTCAGCCCTGGGTCCTCATCAGCCCTGTCAAGCAGCTCCGGTGAAAAAACGAGATCGGGTGTTTCATCGCGTTCGGCTTCAAGCCGACCGCGGCGCGCCATGATTTCAAAGAGTTGCCCCTCGATGATCGTCAGTTCGCTTTGCAGCAGCGTCGGGTCCAGCCGCAGCATGACATCGCCAACTTCGACGGTGTCTCCTTCGTCGACAAGGATCTCTGAAACCACGCCACCATCCAAGTGTTGCACCACTTGCCGATTCTGATCGACCTCGATTTGCCCAGACGAGATGATGGCGCCCGAGATGTTTGCGGTCGCAGCCCAGGTGCCAAAGCCACCCAAAAGGATCAACAAGGCCACGATCCCCAGTGTCATTGGCCCGCGCACCGGGAAAGCAGGCTGTGCCGTGGTCTTGGCCCCCTCGGGAGGTGCAAGTGCCAACTTCGTCATCTTACGCCTCCCTGACCGGTGGATTGTTGAATTGCCTGGTGGTTCTGGACCATCTTTTGCAGCACGTCCTCTTTGGGTCCAAAGGCCGCGCGGGCACCGCCCTCAAGCATCAAAAGCAATTCGCATTCCTTGATAGCCGCGGGCCGATGCGCCATGATCAGGACCGATTTTCCCTGCTCTTTCATCGTGCGGATCGCCTGGTTGACGGCCTCTGAACCTTCGTTGTCGAGATTCGAGTTGGGTTCATCCAGTACAAGAATTACGGGATCGCCATACATCGCACGCGCGAGCCCGATGCGTTGTACCTGACCGCCAGACAGCCGTCCTCCGGCTGACGAAACCCGAGTGTCATAGCCATCCGGCAGCTTCAGGATCATATCGTGGGCTGCGGCCTTTTTCGCAGCTTCGACAATCTGCTCTGCATCCGGGCTGGGCGACAGGCGCGCAATGTTCTCGGCAATTGTGCCATCAAACAGAGTGACGCGCTGGGGCAGGTAGCCAATATACTGTCCCAGAACCTCTGTTCCGTACTGATCGATTGCCGCCCCGTCTAGACGCACCTTCCCACCGGCGGGGCGCCAGACCCCCGTCAAGGCTCGTGCCAGTGTTGACTTGCCTGAGCCGGATGGCCCGATCACACCCACTGCCTGGCCAGGATTGAGCGTGAAGGATACCATCCGCAACGAGGCCTGTTGTTCCCCCGGAGGCACAACAGTCAGTTGCTGTACGTCCAGTTTGGCACGTGGGCGTGGCAATTCAGTGCGGCCTGCTTCTTCCGGGACTTCGCTTAGAAGTTGCGCAAGGTTGTCCCAGCCTTTGCGAGCGCGCTGGACAAGCGCCCACTGGCCGATCGCCATTTCGATCGGCGCCAGTGCCCGACCCATCAGGATAGAGCCGGCAATCATCGCCCCCGGGGTCAGTTCGTTCAACAAAACGAGGTAAGCACCCAGTCCCAGCATGGCCGATTGCAAGAACAGTCGGAAGGTCTTGGTCATTGATGTAAAGGTGCCCAAAAGATCCGAGGATTTGATCTGGCCCTTAAGCGCCTCACTTCGGGCGGTGTTCCAACGCGTGAAGGAGGCATCGCGCATTCCAAGCGCTTGTACCATTTCCGCTTCGCTGCGGATTTGATCGGCGATCTGTTCGGATTGCTGCGTGATGATATTGGATTTCAGCGTGGGCGTGCGGGTGACCCATTGATTGACGATCGTGATCACGATCAAAACAGCACCACCACTGACCGCCAGCATGCCAAGCCACGGATGGAAGATCGTGATGCCGATCAAAAAAACAGGCGTCCACGGGATATCGAAGACTGACATCAAAACTGGCGAGGCCATGAGACGCTGCACAGACTCCAGATCCTTGAGCCCGGTGACCGACAATTGGTCTGGTTTGATGGCGGCGCGTCGTACAACCGCGTCAAACACCCGTAAATCCAGCGCCGCCTGAAAGCGTGCCGCGACCCGTCCCATGACCCGCCCGCGGGTGTAATCCAGAATGCCCATCATGCCATAAAGAAAAGCGACCAGGGCAGTCAGCGCGATCAACGTCGCTTCGGAACGCGATCCAAGAACCCGGTCATAGACCTGCAGCATGTACATTGGCCCGGTCAGCATCAACAGGTTCACGAAGAAACTAAAGATTGCAACGAACCAGAAATATGGTCGACTTTGGCGTCGCGCCTGTCTTAATTCGGCTGCACCTGTGTCTGTCGATGGCTGTTTCATAAGCGAGTTTCCGCTAGCCTCAATTTGTTTTATACCCAACTATGGCACATTTTTCGGCGTGATGGTCAATGTCGCTTATCTGCCACAAACGGATCGAATAAAAGGTTCGACTTGGGCTTTCCGCCCGTCCCGACTAAGTATTCAGTTGAACGCGTCAAATTTTTGTCTGCCTTTTGAAGCTGCGGAGGCATCGCGCACAATGCGCCTGATAAAACACTTTATTTTATGGACCGCACTGATTGGAGTTGCGGCTTGTTCCGTTCCCGGCCCCGGTGAAGCGCCTGATGGCATCCATGACCCCTACGAAGCGCAAAACCGCGCCGCACATCATTTCAATATTGCGATAGACAGAAAGCTGCTGCGTCCCGCTTCGCAAGAATATGTTGGGGTGATCCCCGAAGACGTACAGATCGTGATCAGCAATTTCGGCTCCAATCTATCGGTGCCAGGTGATGTGGTGAATCAGCTTCTGCAAGGGCGATTTGACCGGGCGACACGAAATACCGCCCGTTTCCTGATCAACACGACCTTGGGTATCGGCGGGATTGCTGACATCGCCAAGGACATCGGTTTGCCCGATGATGGTACGGATTTCGGCGAAACACTGCATGTCTGGGGTGCTGCGGAAGGGGCCTATGTCGAGTTGCCCTTGTTGGGCCCATCCACCCAACGCGATGCCGCCGGCACTGTGGTCGACTTCTTTCTGAACCCACTCGATCATGTGCTTCCAAAACCTGAGAAATATATAGGCACAACTGCGCGCATCGCCTCGGCTGTGGGGGACCGTGGCAACTTCAGTGACGTTATTGACGGGGTGTTGTATGACAGCGCCGACAGTTACGCGCAGGCACGCGTTATCTATTTGCAAAACCGCCGGTTCGATCTGGGGATCGAAGACGAAGAGTCCTACATTGACCCATTTGAACTGGATACGGAGGGTTTTTGATGCACCAAATGTTCACACGCCGCGCCTTTGTTACGTCTGGGATTGGCACTTCGTTGGTTTTGGGGATGCCGGGACCCGCCGCGGCCTTGAACACGGCACAGGCGCGTTCGCTGATCGACCGTATGGTCAATGAGGTCAATGCCGTGATCGACTCGGGCAAAGCCGAGCAGGCGATGTATGTCGATTTTGAACGCATTTTCCGAAAATACTCGGACACATCCTATGTGGCAGCCTACGCAATGGGAGTTGACGGCAGGCGCGCGACGGGTGCACAGAAAAGAGCTTTTTCGGATGCCTTCATCACCTATATTGCGCGCAAATACGGCGCGCAGTTCCGCAAATTCATAGGTGGACGCCTTGAAGTGGTTCAGGCCCGAAAGGTCAAAAACTTTTTCGAAGTTGAAGCCACGGCCTTTTTGCGTGGTCAGTCACCTTTTGAGGTGTCGTTTCACGTGTCTGACCGGTCCGGCAAGGACCTGTTTTTCAACATGTTCATCGAAGGCATCAATATGCTTTTGACCGAAAGAACCGAGGTTGGTGCCATGTTGGACAAACGCCGTGGCAATATTGATGCCATGATAGCCGATCTGAAAAAGGCCGGCTAAGCCCGCCGGCTGGGCGGGATCAGTTGCCGCCCAGGATATCTCGTAAAATTTGTTGCAGAACACCGTCGTTGCGGCGTTGGTTCGCGGGTTCCCCTGTGGCCTTGGCCCGCTGCGGTTGGACAGGTTCCTGGAGGGGCAGGGGCCGGGCAGGCAGACCCTCGTGAACCCGCAACATGGTTTCACGCCAGATTTCCGCTGGCAGACCACCTCCGGTGACGCCCGCAAGCGGCGTATTGTCGTCATAGCCCATCCAGACACCCGCCACATAATCTGCCGTGAAGCCGATAAACCAGGCATCGCGTGCAGCCTGTGTGGTGCCCGTCTTGCCGGCGACCTGCCGATCAGGCAAACGTGCTCGGCCGCCTGTCCCCTGCGAAATCACCCGCTCCATCATCCAGACAAGTTGTCGTGCCGCATCGGCGCGGATCACCCGTTCGCCAATGCCCCCGCCAGTGCCCATCAGGGGCTCGTCCTCCCCCAGCAACCGCAAATCCACAAGGCCATAAGGCGTCACGGAAGATCCGCCATTCAAGATGCCTGCATATGCGCCGGTCATCTCCAGCAGAGTGGACTCCGATGCGCCAAGCGCCAGTGCCGGAGTATCTGCCAGATCGCTGGCAATGCCAAAGTCGCCAGCCACCTTGTGAACAAGGTCCCGGCCCACCGATTCGGACACCTTGACTGCTGGGATATTCAGACTTTTCATAAGTGCTTCCGTCAAAGAGACGGGGCCTTCGAATTCGCCGGAATAGTTTCGGGGGCACCACTCACCCGAGCCGGGGATGTTCATGCAGAATGGCTCATCCACGACGATATCCAGCGGGCTGCGCCCCAATTCAAGCGCTGTTGCGTAAACAAATGGCTTGAACGAAGAGCCAGTCTGTCTGTTCGCCTGTGTCGCACGGTTGAACACACCTGAGACGTTGATCTTGCGCCCGCCCAACATCGCACGCACCGCTCCGTCGGCAGACATGACGACGATCGCCGCCTCTGCCTTTGATCCTTCGCGTACTTTGTTGGCAAAAACCTCGGTCATTGCGTCCTCGGCGGCTGTCTGGATCCGCTGATCGAGAGTTGTGCGGATAATGACATCTTCAATGGTGTTTCGCGTAAAGAATTCTGGACCCGAGTCCATGACCCAATCTGCAAAGTATCCACCGGCACGCGATTCGGCTGCCTTGGACAGGGTTGCAGGCGCCTGCTGACCTGCAAGCGTATCAGCATCCGACAAATAACCTTGTTCGTTCATCAGCCGTAGGACCGTCGCAGCCCGATCCTGAGCGCGTTGCAAGTTGGTCGTTGGCGCCAAGCGGGTGGGCGCTGTAAGCAAACCTGCGATCATTGCGGCCTCTGGCGCGGTCAGCGTGGCGGCAGGTTTGCCAAAATAGCGTTGAGCTGCAGCTTCCGCGCCATAAGCTCCACCGCCCATGTAGGCGCGGTTCAGGTAAATCGAGAGAACTTCGTTCTTGGTGTATTTTGCCTCAAGCGCCAAGGCATAGATCGCCTCTTTGGCCTTGCGCCACAGGGTGGTGCGCCGACAATCGGCCACATAGTCCGCCTCGCTTGCCCAGGTGGTCGGATCGAACTCGACCCCCAGGCACATCAGCTTTGCGGCTTGCTGTGTGATCGTCGATCCACCGTGGCCTGAAAAAGGCCCGCGCCCTTCGGACAGATTGATGCGCACCGCCGAGGCGATTCCGCGTGGTGAAATGCCGACGTGCCGGTAAAACCGCTTGTCTTCGGTCGCCACAACGGCATTGCGCAGATGGGGCGAAACCGTCTGGGCCGTCACCACACCTCCAAACTGATCGCCGCGCCAGGCGAACACCTCACCCTCGCGATCCATCAGCGTCACCGATCCCCGCGCGCGCCCGTCCAGCAAGGTCTGGGCCGGGGGAAGCGTGAGGTATACGTATCCAACAGCCAAGCCAAGGATCAAAATCGAAACCAAGGACACACGCCAAGTCAGCCGCCAGACGAGTCGCGCGATCCAACCAACCAAACCTGTCATAAAGCGCACCAAAACAGAGCCGCGCGCCTTTGGCTGGCGGTGCTTTTTGGCCACTCTCTTGGCTTTAGCGGGTTTTGGTTTGGCCTTTGCCGGATACCGTCGGTCCGCCACCAGGCGTCGCCGGCCGCGCGATGAATCAGTCATGGTCTGCTCTGCCTCGAGGCGTTGTTATACGCATCGTTTTACCCGGACTCAGGCGTGATGTTCAGCATCTTTCTTAAAACCACACGTTTTATTGTTGCTCAATTTGTAGTCAAAAGAACATTTTTGTGCAAAATTTGTGCACCTTCGCCGTCCTGGCAGGCATTTCCTGCCGCTCAACCCTTCCTTCATGCACCAAGCAGCCGTTTTTTCCCTCAGTAGGCGCAGGACCGGCCTGCCAAATCTGAAGGGGATCAAGGTGAAACTCATCATTGCGACGATCAAGCCGTTCAAGCTCGAGGAGGTCCGCGAGGCGCTGACTGAAATCGGCGTACGCGGCATGATGGTAACTGAAATCAAGGGCTTTGGATCACAGTCCGGGCACACCGAGATATACCGCGGCGCGGAATACGCGGTGAATTTTGTACCGAAGATCAAACTGGAAATCGTCGTTGCTGCACCGATGGTTGACCAAGTGGTCGAGACCATCACCAAGACAGCCCAGACCGGCAAGATCGGTGACGGCAAGATCTTTGTTCTGTCGGTCGAGCAGGCCGTGCGCGTGCGCACCGGCGAAACCAACGCAGACGCGCTGTAAGCGCCGCGCAGAGAATTCAGAGGGAATTACGTGATGAAACTTCTCAAGACAACGGCCGTGGCGGCGGGGCTTGTGGCCCTTCCAAGCCTGGCGCTGGCGCAAGACGCCTCGACCGATTCAGTATTTATCTTCAACTCGCTGCTCTTCCTGATCGGTGGGTTCCTGGTGTTCTGGATGGCAGCTGGCTTTGCCATGCTGGAAGCCGGCCTGGTGCGCGGCAAGAACGTGACCATGCAGCTGACCAAGAACATCGCTTTGTTTTCGCTCGCAGCGATCTTTTACTACCTGATCGGTTACAACCTGATGTACCCGTTGGGCAGTTGGTCGATTGGTTCGGATGAGACTGGTGGCTATCTTGGTGCCTTCGGTGTGGCGGTTCTGGAAGCGGTCGGCGTCGGACGTGACGCGGCAGACGACTATAGCTATGCCTCGACCGGCTCGGACTTCTTCTTTCAGCTGATGTTCTGTGCGACAACGGCCTCGATCGTGTCGGGCACATTGGCCGAGCGCATCAAGCTTTGGCCTTTCCTGATCTTCGTGATCATCCTGACCGCCTTCATCTACCCGATCCAGGCGTCATGGAAATGGGGCGGCGGCTTCTTGGACAGCCAGTACGGTTTCTTGGACTTCGCAGGGTCGACTGTTGTCCACTCGGTTGGTGGCTGGGCCGCTCTGGCGGGCGCATTGATCCTTGGACCGCGTATCGGCAAGTTCAAAGATGGCAAAGTGCACCCGATGCCCGGGTCCAACCTGGCTTTGGCAACATTGGGCACGTTCATCCTGTGGCTGGGTTGGTTTGGCTTCAACGGTGGATCGCAGCTGGCGATGGGCACCGTGGGTGATGTGGCTGACGTAAGCCGTATCTTCGCCAACACCAACACGGCGGCTGCCGGTGGCGCAATCGCAGCTTTGCTGCTTACACAGGTGATGTATGGCAAGGCCGACCTGACCATGGTGTTGAACGGCGCTCTGGCTGGCCTGGTGTCGATCACCGCAGAGCCGCTGACGCCTTCGCTGGGCATGGCGACCATCATTGGCGGTATTGGTGGCGTGATCGTTGTCTTCACTGTTCCGCTGCTGGACAAGATGGGCATCGACGATGTGGTTGGCGCCATCCCGGTTCACCTGTTCGCCGGGATCTGGGGCACACTGGCTGTGTTGCTTACCAACTCGGATGCGACCTTCTCGGGTCAGATCATTCCGATCATCATCGTCGGTATCTTCGTCTTCGTTGTCTCGGCTGTGATCTGGTTCATTCTGAAAGCGACCATGGGAATCCGCGTCGACGAAGAAGCCGAAATCAATGGCTTGGACATGTCAGAGCTGGGCATGGAGGCCTATCCCGAATTCTCCAAGGGCTGACATCTCCTTCCTGTCAGATCTTGTATCACCTGCCCGGGCGTTCGCGCCCGGGTTTTTTGTGTCACGGTGCGACCTGAACTGATGCTTTGCCCGCGTGCCGCGTGCCGTTTGCGGGTCTGTCGGATAAGCGTCTTTTCCATGCTTTGGACTAGGCGTGGCGCTTGGAATGGGGCATGGTGCGAATCAGACGCACCCATGCTAAGTGTTGTGCCATGAATTCAGTCAGCCCCAAGATCAAGCCTGAGATCCGCCAGTTGGATGATGCTGCAATCAATAGAATTGCGGCGGGAGAAGTGGTGGAAAGGCCAGCCTCGGCGGTCAAAGAGCTGGTCGAGAACGCGGTTGACGCTGGGGCTCGCCGTGTGGATGTGGCTGTTGCCGACGGGGGCAAAACGCTGATCCGGGTGACCGACGATGGCTGTGGAATGACCGCTGCAGATTTGCCTTTGGCGCTCAGCCGTCATGCAACCTCGAAAATTGATGGAACGGATTTGTTGAACATCCACACCTTCGGGTTTCGTGGAGAGGCACTGCCCAGTCTGGGCGCGGTCGGGCGGTTGACGCTTGTCAGCCGGGCGGCCGGCGCTGACGCGGTCGAGATGCGTGTGAATGGCGGGGTTACGCAGGGCCCGCGGCCCGCTGCGCTGAATGGTGGAACCGTGGTTGAGCTGCGAGACCTGTTTCATGCAACGCCGGCGCGCCTGAAATTCCTACGCACCGATCGCAGCGAATTGCAGGCAATTACGGACGTTGTAAAGCGGCTGGCGATGGCAGAGCCCTCGATCGGTTTCACGCTGACGGATGTCAGCGGCGGCGGCGCAGGGCGCGTGATCTTTCGTGCGGATGCTGAAAGCGGGGCGCTTTGGGACGCGTTGCGGGGACGGTTGGCGCAGGTCATGGGACGGGCTTTTGTCGAAAATGCCTTGCCCGTGGATGCAGATCGGGATGGTGTCCGGCTGACGGGTCTGGCTGCTTTGCCAACGTATTCCCGTGGGTCGTCTGTTGCGCAATTCCTTTTTGTGAATGGTCGACCGGTGCGGGATCGCATGTTGATGGGGGTGCTGCGAGCGGCCTATCAGGATTTCCTTAGCCGCGACCGTCATCCTGCTGTGGCGCTCTTTCTGGCGTGTGACCCGCTGCTGGTGGATGTCAACGTGCATCCGGCCAAGTCCGAAGTGCGCTTTCGAGACGCTTCGGCGGTTCGCGGGCTGATCATATCGGCTTTGCGGCACGTCCTGGGGGGGGCTGGCCACCGCGCCTCGACAACGGTTGGCGAGGCAACGCTTGATGCTGTCCAAGTTCCCGGGTCGCAGCCCGAGCCAAAATCGCCGCGGGTCTATCAGATGGACCGGCCCAACGTCGGCCATCGGCGCGCAGCATTTCAGACACAGGCGCCCGATGACGCTGGATTTGCCGAGCTCGAAGGCGCGTTCAGCGGTCAGGTCGAAACACCGGGACCCGCACAAGAGCAGGCAGTTGACTTGCCATTGGGTGTGGCGCGCGGCCAGGTGCATGAAAACTATATCATCGCTCAGACCAATGATGGTCTGGTGATCGTGGATCAGCACGCGGCGCATGAACGTCTGGTCTATGAACGGCTGAAATCACAGATGGCTGAAACGGGGGTTGCCGCGCAGGCGCTGTTGATCCCCGAAGTGGTCGACCTGTCCGAGGATGACGCCGCCCGGCTGATGGAGGCAGCGGATGATCTCAAGGCGTTGGGCCTGGTGATAGAGCCCTTCGGTGGCGGGGCGGTGGTTGTACGCGAAACGCCGGCAGTGCTTGGACCTGTTGATGCCAAGGCTCTGGTCTGTGACGTGCTTGATGAATTGGCCGAACAGGGGCGCTCGGGACGGGTTCGGGAAAAGATCGACGCACTCCTGAGCCGCGTGGCCTGTCATGGCTCTATCCGTTCCGGGCGTCGTATGCGCGCAGAAGAGATGAACGCGCTGCTTCGCGACATGGAGGCAACGCCACATTCAGGACAGTGCAACCACGGTCGGCCAACCTACGTCGAATTGAAATTGAAAGACATCGAAAGGCTCTTTGGACGCACATGATCACCTTGAACGGCGTAACATATTCGCTTGAGGACCCCGTTGTGATGCTGGGGGCAGCTGCGGCCGCGGTGCTGCTGCTGATTGTGACTCTGTTGATCAGCGCGGTCCGGTCGGTGGGTCGCACGGCCCGCGTGGCAGAGCCGTTGGGGTATCAGATGCAAACGCTGGCCCAGCGCGTGCAAGGGTTGACCGATGGTCAGGAACGCCTGGCCGGGGGGCTGCATCACGTCAGCGAGGCGCAGGCTCAACAGCAAAGCGCTATGTTGCAATTGATGGAGCGGCGATTGGCAGAGGTCCAATTGCAAATGAATGAAAACTTGCAAGGGGCATCGCGCCGGACGGCGCATTCCCTTGGCGAACTTCAGCAGCGGTTACAGACAATTGACAAGGCGCAAGAGAATATCACCAAGCTGTCGGGGGATGTGCTCAGCCTTCAGGATATCCTGTCAAACAAGCAGACACGTGGCGCGTTCGGAGAGATCCAGCTGCATGACATCGTTCAAAAAGCCCTGCCAAGTGACAGCTATACGTTGCAAGCGACACTTTCCAACGGTCGACGGGCTGATTGCCTGATCCATTTGCCAAACCCTCCGGGACCGATTGTCGTGGACAGCAAGTTCCCCCTGGAGGCCTATGAGGCATTGCGGCGGGCCGATACGCAGGATCAACTGAACAGGGCGGCGCAATCATTCCGGTTGGCCGTGCGCAAACACATCAAGGATATCTCGGACCGCTATATCCTCGAAGGCGAGACAGCAGATGGCGCCCTGCTGTTCCTGCCGTCGGAGGCGGTCTATGCGGAGCTGCACGCAAATTTCGCCGAGGTGGTGCGCGACGGTTTTGCAGCGCGCGTCTGGATCGTGTCTCCGACCACATGCATGGCGACATTGAACACCATGCGTGCGATCCTGAAAGACGCCCGCATGCGTGAACAGGCAGGGGCAATCCGCAAAGAACTGGCGATGCTTTATGCAGATGTCGACCGTCTGGGAACGCGGGTCGAAAACCTGGATCGGCATTTTGGTCAGGCGTCCAAGGACATTGCAGAGATCAAGATCAGCGCTGACAAGGCAGGCCGTCGTGCCCGTAGGCTGGATAACTTCGACTTTGAAGAACTGGCACAGGACGAGTCGGAATCAATCGTCGAATTGACAAAATCCGGAGCTTAACGCCGAAGGCTTGGACTTCCCATCGTGCCTCCGGTTGTCGGGTTTGGTTCATGTGTCGCGTCGCGCCCAGCGAAAATGCAGACTCGGTTTGAGGTTTGCCCTGCCGGTGTCTTGCCTCTGACTGTGTTGTTGTCGCCAACGGTGATCTGTGCCTTGGCCCAAAGTTGTCCAAAGGGCCGCTAAAGACCAAAGCTGCGCAACTTTTGAAAAGATGTTCACCACTAAACTATTGTCCATGCATCAAACGCATGGGTGTTATGCATCAGCTTGCCTGCCCCGAACCGTGATGGCATGGTACGCCGGGTCAACTTGAGCGACTTGAACAGATGCGACGAGGTGCCCTTGGAAAGGTAAGGCATTTTGACGGACCTGAAGGGCGTATTGTTTAAGGTTGAACTATAAAGGTGCGGCGCTTGCCGCAGTGTTCCACAAGGGAAGAGGGCACATGACTGATACCCCGCACGACATAGATCCAGTCGAGTCACAAGAGTGGCAAGAGGCGATCGAGGATGTGATCCAGCGCGACGGGGCCGATCGCGCGCACTTTCTGTTAGACAAGGCTGTTCAACAGGCCCGCGCTGCGGGTGCGACATTGCCATTTTCTGCTACGACGCCCTATCAAAACACCATACCTGCCGATGATGAGTTGGAGGTGCCAGGTGACACCGACATGGAGTGGCGCATTCGTACGATCAATCGTTGGAACGCCATGGCGACAGTTGTGCGCCGCAACAAGGTCAGCAGTGAATATGGGGGACACATCGCGTCGTTCGCCTCTTCTGCGGCGATGTATGACATTGGTCTGAACCACTTCTGGCGCGCGAAATCGGCGATCCACGGTGGCGATTTGGTGTTCTTCCAGGGGCATGTGATCCCCGGGATCTATGCCCGGTCCTTCATGGAAGGCCGGATCAGCGAAGAGCAGCTGGAAAACTTCCGCTCTGAGGTCGACGGTGGTGGTCTCAGCTCGTACCCGCATCCTTGGCTCATGCCCGATTACTGGCAGTTCCCGACGGTTTCCATGGGTCTTGGACCCCTCATGGCGATCTATCAGGCCAGGTTCATGAAATACATGCACAACCGTGGGCACATCGACATGGCTGATCGCAAGGTCTGGTGTTTCCTCGGCGACGGTGAGATGGATGAACCTGAAAGCCGCGGCGCCATCGACCTGGCCGTTCGGGAAGGTCTCGACAATCTCATCTTCGTGATCAACTGCAACCTGCAACGCCTGGACGGTCCGGTGCGCGGCAACCACAAGATCGTGCAAGAGCTTGAGGGCGATTTCCGTGGTGCGGGTTGGAATGTCATCAAGCTTTTGTGGGGCAAGGGATGGGACGCCCTGCTTGAAAAAGACACCAGCGGCAAGTTGCGCCAGTTGATGGACGAAACAGTGGACGGCGACTACCAGACCTTCAAGTCGAAGGATGGGGCCTATATCCGCAAGAACTTTTTTGGCAAATACCCCGAAACCGCCGCCTTGGTCAAAGACTGGACCGATGACCAGATCTGGGCGTTGCGTCGTGGCGGACATGATCCCCAAAAAGTGTATACCGCCTTCAAGAAAGCCTCTGAAACCAAGGGCATTCCGACCTGTTTGCTGGTCAAGACTGTCAAAGGTTACGGTATGGGGTCGGCTGGAGAGGGGCAAAACACCACTCACCAGCAAAAGAAGATGGCCGAAGATCAGCTGCGCGCGTTCCGCGACCGCTTTGAGATTCCGGTGAGCGACGAAGACCTGCCCAAAGCGCCGTTCGTAAGTCTGAACAACGCCCAAAAGGCCTATCTGGCTGATCGCCGCAAGGCGCTGGGCGGGGCCTTTCCCGCCCGTGTGTCAGCGTCGCCCAAGCTAGAGATCCCGGGTCTGGACAAGTTCAAGGCGCAACTGGACAGCACTGGCGAGCGCGAAATTTCGACCACCATGGCCTTTGTCCGTATCCTGACCACGCTGCTGCGCGACAAGAAGGTTGGATCGCAGGTGGTTCCGATCGTCCCGGATGAAAGCCGCACGTTCGGGATGGAGGGTCTGTTTCGTTCGGTCGGGATCTATAACCCGCTGGGCCAGAACTACACGCCTGAGGATGCAGACCAGATGATGTTCTACAAGGAAACGACCAATGGTCAGGTCCTTCAGGAAGGCATCAACGAGGCTGGCGCCATGGCTGACTGGATCGCGGCGGCGACCTCTTATTCAAATCACGGCGTGCCGATGATTCCGTTCTACATCTACTATTCGATGTTCGGGTTTCAACGGATCGGCGATTTGGCTTGGGCGGCAGGTGACAGCCGTGCGCGAGGCTTCATGTTGGGCGGAACAGCCGGTCGCACGACGTTGAATGGCGAAGGGTTGCAGCATGAAGACGGTCACAGCCATATTCTGGCAGGGACCATTCCAAACTGCATCAGTTATGACCCGACCTTCAGCTACGAAGTGGCTGTGATTGTGCAGCATGGTCTGCAGCGCATGTTCGTCGATCAGGAGGACGTGTTCTTTTACCTGACCTTGATGAACGAGAACTACAGCCATCCTTCGATGCCGATGGGGGCGGAAGAGGGAATCATCAAAGGTCTCTACCAGTTTTCCAAGACAGCAAAGCCCGGTAAGAAACACGTCAATCTGATAGGATCTGGTACGATCCTGGTGCAGGCCCTAAAGGCGGCTGAGATGCTGAAAGAGGATTTTGGCGTTACCTCCGATATCTGGTCAGCCACCAGCTTTAACGAATTGGCGCGTGACTGCCAGGACGCAGCCCGGTTCAATCGTCTGAACCCTTTTGCTGAGCAAAAGGTTCCGTATATCGCGGACGCATTGAAAGATGCACAGGGCCCCTTCATTGCGGCCACCGACTATATGAAGAACTACGCTGAGCAGGTGCGCGCTTGTGTGCCGGGCCGATACACGGTTCTGGGCACCGACGGCTTTGGCCGCTCTGACAGCCGCGTGAACCTGCGTCGGTTCTTTGAGGTCGACGCGAACCATATCGCGGCGGCGGCCATGGTGGACCTTTATCGTGAAGGCTCTGTCAGTGAGAAAGATCTGACCACTGCCCTGGCAAAATACAACATCGACGGCGGCAAGCCGAACCCGCGCCTGGTGTAACGGCGAGCGAGGAGACAAGATTATGACTGTAGAAGTGAAAGTCCCCGATATCGGTGATTTCTCGGGCGTGCCGGTGGTGAGCGTTCTGGTCGCCGTGGGCGAAACAATTGCCGAAGAAGACCCGATTGTAGAACTGGAAAGCGACAAGGCCACGATGGAGGTGCCGTCCAGCGCCGCCGGTGTGGTCAAGGACATCCTGGTCAGCGAAGGCGACAATGTCAGCGAAGGCGCGGTGATCCTGATCGTCGAAGGCGACGGCGCAGCTGCTGCCGCCGCCCCGGCGGAAGAGCCCAAAGCCGCCGCACCCGCACCCGCTGCGGCACCGGCGCCCGCGGCCGCACCTGCCCCGGCGGTGACGGATGCGGGCTTTGGCAAGGCGCATGCCTCGCCTTCGGTGCGCGCCTTTGCCCGCACGCTGGACGTGGAGCTGAGCAAGATCAACGGGACCGGCCGCAAGGGCCGTATCCTGCGCGAAGACGTGATGAAGTATTTCAAGTCTTCGGCGGCACCTGTAGCGGCGTCTGGTGGCCCCGCACAAGGTGGCATGGGTATTCCGCCAATTCCGGCGATCGACTTCTCGAAGTTTGGTCCTGTCGAAGACGTGGAGATGAGCCGGATCAAAAAGATCTCGGGTCCCGCACTGCACAGGTCCTGGCTGAACATTCCGGCGGTGACGCACAATGAAGAAGCCGATATCACTGATCTGGACAAATACCGCAAGGAAATGGACACGATGGCCAAGGAAAACGGCTATCGCGTGACGTTGCTGAGCTTTGTGATCAAGGCGTCGGTTTCGGCGTTGAAAGAGCACTGGGAGCTGAACAGCTCGGTCCATCCCGATGGCGACAAGCTGATCAAGAAGAATTACTACAACATCGGCTTTGCGGCAGATACGCCAAACGGTCTGGTGGTTCCGGTGATCAAGGAGGCCGATCGCAAGGGCATTGTCGAGATTTCGAAAGATCTTATGGATTTGTCGGCCAAGGCACGCGCTGGTGAGCTGAAAGGTCCCGACATGCAGGGTGCGACATTTACCATTTCAAGCCTTGGTGGCATTGGTGGTACGTCGTTCACTCCGATCGTGAATGCGCCTGAAGTGGCCATTCTGGGCCTGACGCGCTCGAAGATGGCGCCGGTTTGGGACAAATCGACAGAAGCCTTTGTGCCGCGCCTGATGCAACCGCTGTCGCTGAGCTATGATCACCGCGCGGTGGACGGCGCTCTGGCCGCGCGTTTCTGCGTGACGCTTAAGACGCTGCTGGGCGACATGCGAAAGTTGATGTGGTAAGGAGCTGATCGATGGACGTTAGAGTACCTGATATCGGTGATTTTACCGATGTACCTGTGGTTAGTGTCTTGGTCTCTGTGGGGGATGTGATCGCCGCTGAAGATCCCCTGATCGAGATTGAAAGTGACAAGGCTACCATGGAAGTACCGAGCCCTGCGGCGGGCAAGGTCGTGTCTATTGCTGTGGCCGAGGGTGATAACGTGTCGGAAGGCACCGTCATCTTGCAGCTGGAAGCGGTTGGCGTCTCTGAAGAGCCGGCCGAAAGGGGCATCGAGCCCCCTTCGGCCGCTGCGGCGGTGCCGCAGAGCGTAGTTGCAACCGGTACCGCGACCGGTCAGGGTGATGTTCATGCGCAGGTCGTCGTTCTGGGTTCAGGTCCCGGCGGTTATACGGCTGCGTTCCGTGCGGCAGATCTTGGGTTGAAGACCGTTCTGATTGAGCGCAACCCGACCCTGGGGGGAGTCTGTCTGAATGTTGGCTGTATTCCTTCGAAGGCGCTGCTGCACGTCGCCAAGGTGATCACCGAGGCTGAAGAGATGAGCAGCCATGGTGTGTCTTTTGGCAAACCTGAGATTGATCTCGACGCTCTGCGCGGCTTCAAGGACGACGTGGTTGGCAAGCTCACCGGGGGTCTGGCCGGCATGTCGAAGGGCCGTAAGGTCGACGTTGTACGTGGGTATGGCAAGTTCACCGGACCCAACATGATTGAGGTTGAGGGCGATGCGGGCGTGACCACCGTCAGCTTTGACCAGTGCATCATCGCTGCCGGGTCGGAACCTGTTGCACTGCCTTTCATTCCCGAAGACGACCGGGTGATCGATTCGACTGGCGCGCTGGAGTTGAAGGACATTCCGAACCGCATGCTGGTTCTGGGCGGCGGCATCATCGGTCTGGAAATGGCCTGTGTCTATGACGCGCTGGGGGCCAACATCACCGTGGTCGAGCTGATGGACCAGATCATTCCTGGTGCGGATAAAGACATCGTCAAGCCGCTGATGACCCGCATCAAGGGCCGGTACCAGGACATCCACCTCAAGACCAAGGTCACCGCGGTCGAGGCCAAGGATGACGGCATGCATGTCACGTTCGAGGACGACAAGGGCGAAAGCTTTTCGGATGTCTTTGACAAGGTGCTGGTGGCTGTGGGGCGCAAACCGAATGGCAAACTGATCGAGGCCGAAAAGGCCGGCGTTGCGGTGGACGATCGGGGCTTTATTTCCGTTGACAGCCAGCAGCGAACCGGTGTCCCGCATATTTTTGCAATCGGTGATGTTGTTGGCCAGCCAATGCTGGCACACAAAGCGGTTCACGAAGGTAAGGTTGCGGCAGAGGTTTGCGCCGGTCAAAAGCGCCATTTCGATGCGCGATTGATCCCTTCGGTTGCCTATACTGATCCAGAAGTGGCTTGGTGTGGTGTGACTGAGACGGACGCCAAAGCCAAAGGTATTGCCTTCGAAAAAGGTGTCTTCCCCTGGGCGGCATCAGGCAAGGCTTTGTCGAACGGACGTAGTGAAGGCGTTACCAAATTGCTGTTTGACCCCGAAGACGATCGCGTCATTGGCGCGTGTATTGTTGGCACCAACGCCGGGGATCTGATCTCTGAGGTTGCCTTGGCAATCGAAATGGGGGCCGATGCAGTGGACCTGGGTCACACCATTCACCCACATCCAACCTTGTCAGAGACCGTGAACTTCGCTGCTGAAATGTTCGAGGGCACAATCACTGACCTGATGCCGCCAAAGAAAAAGCACTAGGCATTCAACCAAAGGGCCCCAACGCCGGGGCCCTTTTTGTATCCAGGCGTGCTTGCCCGGAATCCCCCTCTTGGCAACGCCAATCCTGGCAGGATGCGATCCGGTCGCCGCATCACAGACTTCTGCTTTTCCCTTTGTCTCTTCTCGGCTAGGAACAGCGCCAACACAGAGGAGCTTGGGGGTAGAAATGGCCTATTCGGACGGACCTAAATCGGCGGTTTTGACGGGGTATGATCCTGCATCTGCTGCGCAAATCATTGTGCCCGGGTCCAAGTCGATCACAAATCGGGTGTTGCTGATCGCGGCCTTGGCAAAGGGCAAAAGCGTCCTGCGCCGACCCTTGTTCTCCGAAGACACTGCCGCGATGCGGGAGTGTCTGGATGCATTGGGCGTTTCAATTGATGTTCTTGAAAACGGTGATGTCGAGGTCACCGGGACTGGCAAATTGTCGGCGCCGACGCGTCACCTGTTTGTTGAAAACGCCGGGACGGCTGCGCGGTTTTTGACCGCAGCGGCGGGATTGGCGGGTGGAGCGGTCACCCTTGATGGCAACAGTTACATGCGAAAGCGGCCGATCTTGCCGTTGGTTCGGGCTTTGCGGGGGCTTGGCCTGGCTGTTACAGCGACACGGGGCTGTATGCCCGTCACCGTGTCCGGACAAAAAATTGTTGAGCGCGCAGGCCAGCGACCGGTGGTTCAGATCGATGCTGGATACTCGTCGCAATATGTCTCGGCGATGATGATGATTGCGCCTTTGCTGCCGATGGGTCTGGATCTTCGTCTTGGTGGAACAACGGACAAGATCGACGCCGCCGGGTATCTGGATGTGACGCTGGATTGCATGGCGGCATTTGGTGTGCGCCCAGCCTTGCAGGAACCTGGACGCTGGGTTTTTGACCCTCAAGCCTATGAGCCACGGGACTATACGGTAGAGCCCGACTATTCCGCCGCAACCTATTATTGGGCGGCGCAACACCTGGGGCAGACAGAGATAGAGATTCTGGAGTCCAATCCCAGCGCCACGCGTCAGCCGGACGCGGCGTCCGAACGGGTCATGCGGCAGTTCCCAAGCATGCCGTCTGAAGTCAATGGATCACAAATGCAGGACTCTGTGCCGACGCTTGCAGTTCTTGCTGCATTCAACGAAAGCCCGGTCCGATTTACCGGTATCGCGAACCTGCGCGTCAAAGAGTGTGATCGTATTGAGGCCGTCGCAAACGGGTTGAACGCAATTCAACCCGGCTTGGCGGTGGTCGAGGCGGATGATCTGATCGTCAATGGCGCTTTGACGGCGACGGACGGTGCCGCGCCGGTCACAATCGATTCCGTTGATGATCATCGGATCGCAATGTGTTTTTCGCTGGTGGCCCTGCGTGGCATCCCGGTCAGGATCACCCACCCAATGTGCGTCCAGAAGACGTTTCCGGCGTATTGGGACGAGCTCAGGAAGTTGGGCGTCTCGATTGAATTTGAGGATTAGATCCTCAAAAACGGTTGCGCGATCCGCGGCAGCAGGCCTCGAAATTTCAGCGGGGCGTCAGTCACGGCGAGGCAAATGCAATCTTCCCCCATCTCTGCCACGGGGGTGTGTTCGTCTGCCTCGGTTGCGATTTCTATGTCGCCGCGTGCAAAAACATCGTCCTCGTCGCGGAATGCCCCCTGCAGAACCAGCGTCAGTTCGATGCCTCTGTGGCCATGATCTGGCACATCAACTCCCGATGGAATGTACAGAAGTCGCGCCGTCGCCGCGCGAGAGGTTGGCAGAATGGCCTGTTTGACACCCATCCCGACGGGCGTCCATTTCACAGCATCAATGCCGCCGCCAACGTAATCGATCAACGGGGCAGGCAGCACAGGGTCTGACACCCGCGCGCTTTGTGAAGGTGTTTCAAGTTGTGATGTGCGTATGCTGGCCAAAGCGGCGTTCAAGCTTCCCGATGACATGGCCACCGCTTCGCATCCATTGACCACCGATCCTCCCATCGCGTTATAGGCGTCCAGCGCGGCGCGGCACTCGTCACACATCGATATGTGGGTGGCAACGGCAAGGTTCACTGCCTCTGGCAGCGTTCCGGTTGCATAGCCCATCAAAAGGTCGTCGGTCAGGTGATGTTTGATCATCGTTACATTCACTTCATGGCTGCCCGCAGGCGGTTTAGCGCCAAGCGGAGTCGCGATTTTATGGTTCCCAGCGGCAGACCCGTGACCGAGGCTATCTCGGAATGGCTCAGCTCGCCGAAGTAGGCTTTTTCAATGAGAACCCGTTGGGGTTCGGGTAGGTCGGCCATGGCCTGTCCCAGTGCATCGCAGTCCTGCTGGAGCGCAAGGGCATCGGCTTGGTCAGGTTCCGCTTCGGGGCCCCAGGTCAGATCTTCGACTTCGGGACGTCTTTCTTTGCGCAGCAAATCGATGCGCCGGTTTCTGGCAATCGTAAAAATCCATGTGGCCACGCTTGCCCTTGAGGGATCGAATAAATGCGCCTTTCGCCACAGCGTTGTCATGACATCCTGGGCACAGTCTTCGGCCAGCGCGGCTTCGGCACCAGATTTCATCAGAAAGGCTTTGACCCGTGGAGCAAAGTGGTTGAAAAGCGCGATAAAGGCTGTCTCGTCGCGTTCATCACGAACCCGCAGCATGAGGTTCGCCCAATCTGCGTTGCTTTCGGCCCGCTTTTCTTTTTCATGGCGTGTCATGGCCGTCGCTTGCCCGTGCGCTGCCACCCCAGTGCGGACTGAGGGGGCTTCTTCCAGATCGAGTTCAACGATACCTACCATGGTTTTAATACGCATGTCTTGCTTCGGTGGATCACTCTTTGAATCTTTTTTTGGAAAGTCATCCGACCGGCGTTGTGTCGCGTAAACCCACTACCAAACATCAAAAAAAACGAGATCATGGATGCCATTTGAAAATTCACCCACCGCGCCACGAAACATTGCCGTGGTAGGAGCCGGGATTTCCGGCTTGGGAGCGGCGTTCATGCTGTCTAATGAACACAGGGTTACCCTGTTCGAAGCGGGCCCGCGTCTGGGGGGACACGCACGCACGAAAATTGCCGGACGTCGCGGGGATCAGCCCGTCGATACAGGGTTCATTGTGTTCAACTACGCAAATTATCCGCATCTGACAGCCCTGTTCGATCAGCTTGATGTCCCCGTGGTCGAGAGCAATATGAGTTTTGCGGCGTCTTTGCAGGACGGTGCTTTCGAATATGGACTTGCGAATTTTGGCGCTATCTTCGCCCAAAAGCGCAACATTTTGGACCCCCGGTACTGGCGGATGTTGCGCGACGTGTTGCGCTTCAATTCGCATGCGCTTGATGCGGCCAACGATCCCACACAAAGTCTGGGCGATTTTCTCGACAGCATGGGTCTCGGGGAGTGGTTCCGCCGCTATTACCTGCTGCCGTTGTCAGGCGCGATCTGGTCAACGCCGACGCAAAAGATTCTGGACTTTCCTGCCTATGCTCTGGTCCGTTTTTTCGAGAACCATGCTCTGCTGCACCACTCCGGGCAGCATCAATGGTTCACTGTCAAAGGCGGGTCGGCGGAATATGTTGCGCGGGTCGAGGCGGCGATGCGCCAGCGCGGAGTCGACATTCGCCTGGATGCCCCGGTCAAGGGCCTGCGCCGCCATCCGGTGGGCGTTGAGATCTGTACCACAGGTGGATCGTGGGAACATTTCGATGATGTGGTCATGGCAACGCATTCCGATGACACCTTGTCCATGCTCAGCGATCCAAGCCCCGAAGAGCAGTCAGGTCTGAGCGCTGTGCGGTACCAATCAAACGAGGTGGTTCTACATGCCGACGATACCGTTATGCCTAAGCGAAAGCAGTGTTGGTCGTCGTGGAATTACACCGAGGATTCCGGCGTGAATCCCGAACTCAACACCATTGACCTGACCTATTGGATGAACCGGCTTCAGCCGATTCCCAAGGATGATCCAATGTTTGTCACATTGAACTCGCGACGCACAATCCGGCAAGAACTGATCTATGACAGCACTGTTTTGCGACACCCGGTCTATGATCTTGAGGCGCTTGAAGGTCAAAAGCTGATTGCGTCGATCAATGGCGCTCGCAACACATGGTTCTGCGGTGCATGGATGAAGAACGGATTCCACGAGGATGGTCTGTCCAGCGCTGTGGACGTGGTTGAGGCAATCCGCAACCGCAGTGCTCTGACCGAAGCCGCATGAGCCACGTCGATCACATAGCGGGCTCAACGTGGCATGGGCGGAAAGGCGCGGTGAAAAACGCCTTTCGCTACTCGGTCGATTACGTTTTGCTAGACGCCGAGGCACCGACCCTTGGGCCGCGTTTGTTTGGCCGGAACCGTCGTGCGCTTACAAGCCTGTATGATTGCGATCATGGTGGTGCGCCGGGACAGGGTCGCGGTGTGGTCTGGGTTCGGTCAGTCCTGGCTGAAAATCAGGGTGATCCGGGCGGACAGGTGCAGCTGTTGGCAGCGCCGCGGGTGCTTGGGCATGTTTTCAATCCCGTCAGCTTCTGGCTATGTCATGACCGTGAAAACAGGTTGAAAGTGGTGATCGCGGAAGTCACCAATACCTTTGGCGACAGGCACTCGTACCTGTGCAGGAGAGACGATGGCGGGGTGATAACACCCGAGGATCGCCTGACCGCCAAAAAGATCTTTCACGTTTCGCCTTTTCAGCCGATCGACGGGGGCTATGTGTTCAGGTTCGACATCCGAAAGGATCGTATCGGGATTTGGATTGACTTCGCTGCAGAAGGGGCTGGCGTTATGGCAACGCTTACAGGCCCACGAAAGTCGTTGACCAATCGCGCAATTTTGGCCGCTTGCCTGCGGCGGCCATTTGGGTCGCGCCGTGTTTTGGCGCTTATTCATTGGCAGGCATTGAAACTTTGGTGGAAAGGCGCGCGGTATCGGTCCCGCCCGACCCCACCCGCAACGGAGGTCTCGTGATGGGAACACTTTGGTTCCTTGCCGGAGTGGTTTTGACAATCGCAGCATGGCTTGTGCTGCGCAGGTTCATTGGTTTTGGCGCCCAGACGCCAAAGGACTACGTGGGTGGCGACGGTGCTGAATTCGACCTGCGCCAGCATCTGAATGGCCCGATTGCCTGTGAAGGTGTGATCTATGGGCCAACAGGCCGCGTGACCTCGCGCTTTACGGCCGATTTCGAAGCGGATTGGCAGGGTAACGTGGGTCGGATGACCGAAAGGTTTTTCTATGAGTCCGGTGCCATACAAAACCGTGAATGGAAACTTGAGCTGGACAACAACGGTAGAATCCGTGCAACGGCACCGGATTTGATTGGTGAAGGGCTGGGCACGCAAGACGGGTCCGCTGTGCGGCTGAAGTATCGCATCAAACTGCCCGAGGATTCAGGTGGCCATGTGTTGGACACGACGGATTGGATGTATCTTGCCCCGAACGGGTCAATTGTAAACCGAAGCCAGTTCCGAAAGTTTGGTATCACTGTGGCCGAACTGGTTGCCGTCATGCGCCCCAAGGAAGCTGCGTGAGAGATCTGCGCGGCAAGCGGTATTGGCTTATAGGCGCATCTGAAGGGTTAGGGGCGTCTTTGGCCCGTCACATGGCCAAAGACGGCGCTCAGCTTGTGCTGTCAGCCCGAAGTCCAGAGAAACTTCGCGATCTTGCGGATACCTTGGGTGCACAGGCCTTGCCGATGGATGTGTCTGACGCGGTTTCTGTGTCGCGGGCCGCAGAGACCGTTGGTGAAATCGATGGGGTTGTATATTTGGCCGGTGCCTATTGGCCAATGCGGGCGCAGGCCTGGCAGGTCGATCAAAGCGTTGCCATGGCAGAGGTGAACTTTACCGGTGCTCTGCGCGTTTTGGGCCATGTCGTTCCGTCCATGGCTGCGCGAGGGCATGGCCATGTTGTCCTGACCGGAAGCTTGTCTGGGTTTGTCGGACTGCCAGGGGCCATTGGCTACGCGGCATCCAAGGCGGCGGTCATGTCTTTGGCCGAAACCCTGGATCTTGATTTGCGCAACACCGGTGTGGATGTGCAAGTGGTAAACCCAGGCTTTATTCGCACACGCTTGACGGACAAGAACACTTTCGCCATGCGCCAGATAATGGAGCCCGCGGACGCCGCTCAACGCATGTTGAATCATATGAAAACCCGCCGTTTTGCGCTTAGCTATCCTGCGCCTTTCGCCTGGGTATTTCGTTTGGCACGGTTTCTCCCACACGGGCTGTACCTGCGCCTTTTTGGCTAGGGCACAGAGTGAGCGCCCGGCGCTGCTTGACGATCTGCGCCGCATGCTTTCAGATCTGCGGGTCGCGTTTGCGGGCCTTCTTTCAGCGCAGCGCACGTCCTTTGAGGATGGCGTCCGGGCCGAACCTCTCTCGGATCTTGTCTGTGGCGCGTTCGGCCCTGTCGCGTTGGGCGGCGCCCGGATCCAGCAGATCTGCCGTGCGGTCCGCGTCGATGCCGGGAGCCAGGTCTGAAATGCCAGCGCCCAGCAGGCGGTAGGGACCCGCATCACCGAGCTGATCGAACAACGCTCGGGCGGTTCGATAAATCCGATCGGCGGTTTGGGTTGGCTCTCGCAGGGTGGTCCGGCGCGAGATCAGCGAAAAATCCGCGCGTTTGAGTTTCAAGGTGACGGTATGGCCCGCTTGATCGCGGGCCTTGGCGCGATCGGCGACTTTTTCGCACATTCGCCAGAGATGGCCGTCAAGGATGTCCGGATCGGCAGTGTCCTCAAGGAATGTGGTTTCGTTAGAAATGGATTTTACCGGAGCATTGGCCGACACAGGGCGCCGGTCTTGACCTCTGGCCAAGTGCCAAAGCCGGTCGCCCATCGACCCAAAGCGGTCAGAC
>JAKVCP010000024.1:0-12908 GCA_022448925.1 Paracoccaceae bacterium | reverse complement strand
CAGCGCGCGTTTGTCCCATCTCAATAGATCCTCGAATGTTCGGATACCTGCGCGGTTTAGCATATCTTGCGCGGCAGGCCCGATGCCCCAGATCAGGCCAATCGGCTTGGGGCGCAAAAAGGCTTGTGTCTCGGATTTCCCGATCACCGAAAACCCGCGCGGTTTGTCCAGATCCGAGGCGATTTTTGCCAAAAACTTGTTGTGACTAAGCCCGATTGATCCAGTGAGGCCCAGCTCTTCTTTCATGCGCTTGATCAGGCCCGCCAGCTGCATGGCAGGTGCAGCCCCGTGCAATCGGGTTGTCCCTGTCAGATCAAGAAAAGCTTCGTCCAGCGACAAAGGTTCAATCGCGGGTGTCAGCGCGTTCATCATCGCGCGAATCGCGCGAGAGGCCTCGGCATAGGCGGTCATCCGGGGTTTGACGACGACGGCGTCGGGGCAGAGTTTGAGCGCCTGAAACATCGGCATGGCTGATCGGACGCCCCGAATTCGAGCCACATAGCAGGCCGTTGACACCACACCACGGCGGCCACCGCCAATGATCACCGGTTTGTCGGCCAAGTCTGGATTGTCGCGCTTTTCCACGCTGGCATAAAATGCGTCGCAGTCCATATGCGCGATGGACAGTGTCAGCAGTTCCTCATGCGCAACGATTCTTGCGCTGCCACAGGTCGGACACCGCGACCCGGTGTCAAATTGCGTTAGACAATCGCGGCAGAGTGCGGGCATGATCGTGGGGCCGTGATTTGGTTTTTTCAGACATGCCCTTAGTATACGTCGTTCCAGAGGCAGGATCCATTGCCGCAGATGACTGATTTTTCCGGTGCAAAGCTGATCGTGTTCATTGGCTCGAAGGTGCTTGTTATACGCAGGGACAATCGCCCTGATATTCCCTGGCCGGGCTATCTGGATTTTCCGGGTGGCGGACGCGAAGGCGGCGAAACGCCCGAAGCATGTGTGATACGCGAAACGCGTGAAGAAGTCGGCCTTGCGATTGCCGAAACACAGTTGATCTGGAAGAATCCGCAGGAGTGCAAAACCGGGCGCAGCTGGTTTTTTGCGGCGCAGTTGCCCGCCGATGCAGAAAGTCAGATTATATTTGGGAATGAAGGCACGGGATGGGGCCTGATGTCACCGGCCCGGTTGATGTCGCGGCAGGACGCGATTCCGCATTTCAAAGACCAGTTGCAGGCCTTCCTTGCACGTGGCCTGATTACCAGTGGTCCGTAAACAAATCGCGCCACTGCATTGGGCAGTTGCGGGACTGGGCGCGACTCTGGTCATCGCTCACGTGCAACGTGTCCGCGGTGCACGATAAGGAAGCCTTTGCCTTGTCCGGTACCTGTCACTGGGTTGCGTGATTTTCCATGTCATGCAGGATCGACAGAGCGGCCTGTCGGGGATTGGGGGCTTTCCAGATCGGGCGGCCGACCACGATGTGATCAACACCATTTGCGACGGCCTGTGCAGGCGTGGCCACACGTTTCTGATCCCCGAGGTCAGCGCCCTTGGGACGCACGCCCGGGGTGACGATCAGGCGCCCCTCGGCTTGCGGCAAAGCCCGGATGGCGGCCGCCTCGTTCGGCGACGTGATGATACCGTCGGCCCCTGCCTCAAAGGCGCGGGCCGCGCGTTCAACTGTGATCTCGGCCAAATCCCCGCCGCGAATCATTGCCTCGTCCAAATTGCTCCGATCAAGCGAGGTCAAAACAGTGACGCCAAGGATCTTCAGATCCTTGCCCGCAGCGCCTTCCTTGGCGGCGCGGACCACGTAGGGGTCACCATGGACAGTCAGGAAATCCAGGTTGAATTGCGCCAAACCACGCACCGCCGCCTCGACGGTTGCGGGTATGTCGAAAAGTTTCATGTCCAGGAAGATGCGCTTGCCGTGCTCTTCTTTCAATTCATTGGCCAACGCCAGCCCGCCGCCAGTCAACATGCCAAGCCCAATCTTGTAAAAAGAGACGGCGTCCCCCAACTCTTCGGCCAGCTTGAAACCAGCAAGGGCGTTTGGAACATCCATGGCGACGATCAGACGGTCATCTGGCATTGAAAAGGGCCTCCGTTTTTGGTGAACGAGGCCCTTGTCGCGGGTCATTCAAGCAAGGTCAAGGTGGCTTAGACCAAGGCACCGGGTGCCAGTTCAACCCGGGAAGGGGAGTGCCGAAACTCAGGCATGCGCCGCACTTGGCGCAGGGCCTCATCAACCAGCCGGGCGTGGATGTTGGCCGCAGACCGGCCAAGCAGACGTGGCACTCTACACAAGACCGTCAGACAGGTGCCCTCCGAAGTCAGCGCAACCATGCCAGAGGCCATATCGGCCTGCTCTTCGCCGCACAGGGGTTTGATTTCGACACGCTGTATCAGCATTTCCGGCGCTCCGTCGCTATGGGTTTGGCAGGGTTAACGCTAGGCGCACTGTGGGGCACAGATAGGGAGCGTTTGGTACAGTATTGCGGCATTGGAAACCTTGAATATGGCAGGCTTTGCAACCATCTGTTCTGCAAGGCCCAGCCACCGGGGCGTGCTGCGATTGCGGGCGCCACATAGTCAGACGCTGGGCGCTTAGCAGAAGGAGAATGCCATGAACTTGGAGAAGTTCACGGATCGGTCGCGCGGGTTCATTCAAGCCGCTCAGACGATCGCGATGCGCGAAAGCCATCAACGAATTGCGCCGAATCATGTTCTGAAAGCTCTGTTGGACGATGAACAGGGATTGGCGCGCAATCTGATCACCCGGGCAGGAGGTGCACCGCGCCGTGTATCCGATGCCAATGAAACAGCACTGGGCAAGATCCCAAAAGTTGGAGGCGACGCCGGCCAGGTCTATCTTGATCAGGTGACGGGAAAAGTTTTGTCCGAGGCTGAAAAGCTGTCAGCCAAGGCTGGTGACAGCTTTGTCCCGGTAGAGCGGATCCTGATGGCCTTGGCCATGGTGACGTCGCCTGCAAAAGAGGCGCTGGATGCCGGGGCTGTCTCGGCGCAGGCTCTGAATGCGGCAATCAACGATATTCGCAAGGGGCGGACGGCAGATTCGGCCAGCGCCGAAGACGGTTATGACGCGCTCAAGAAATACGCACGCGATCTGACCGAGGATGCCGAAAAAGGAAAAATCGATCCGATTATTGGACGGGACGAGGAAATCCGCCGTGCCATGCAGGTGCTCAGTCGGCGCACCAAGAACAACCCGGTTCTGATCGGGGAACCCGGCGTCGGCAAGACTGCGATTGCCGAAGGGTTGGCGCTGCGCATCGTCAATGGCGATGTGCCTGAAAGCCTGCGCAACAAGAAGCTGCTGGCTTTGGACATGGGCGCGTTGATCGCGGGTGCAAAATACCGTGGTGAATTCGAGGAACGGCTGAAATCTGTCCTGACTGAAGTCACCGAGGCCGCCGGCGAAGTTATCCTGTTCATTGACGAGATGCACACGCTGGTCGGGGCGGGCAAAACTGAAGGTGCGATGGATGCCTCGAACCTCTTGAAGCCGGCTCTCGCTCGCGGTGAATTGCACTGTGTTGGTGCAACGACGCTGGATGAATACCGCAAGCATGTCGAAAAGGATGCTGCCTTGGCGCGGCGGTTTCAGCCGGTCATGGTGCAGGAACCAACGGTTGAGGACACGATCAGCATTCTGCGCGGCATCAAGGAAAAGTATGAGTTGCACCATGGCGTGCGGATCAGCGATTCGGCGCTGGTTTCGGCGGCGACGCTGTCGCACCGTTATATCACTGATCGGTTTCTTCCCGACAAGGCAATCGATCTGATGGACGAAGCGGCCAGCCGACTGCGGATGGAGGTCGACAGCAAGCCCGAGGAACTGGACGCGCTGGACCGTGACATTTTGCAAAAGCAGATCGAAGTCGAAGCCTTGCGCCTCGAAGACGACCGGGCCAGCAAGGACCGGCTTGATCGGTTGGAAAAAGACTTGGCTGAACTGCAGGAAGAAAGTGCGCAGATGACCGCGCAATGGCAGGCCGAACGCGACAAGATGGCGTCAGCGACCGAGTTGAAAGAACAGCTGGAACGCGCCCGGGCCGAACTTGAGCAGGCCAAACGGGTTGGTGATCTCGGCAAGGCTGGGGAACTCAGCTATGGTGTGATCCCCGGACTTGAAAAGCAATTGGCAGAAGCCGAGGGCGCCGAGGGCGATGTCATGGTCGAAGAAGCTGTGCGGCCCGAACAGATCGCCAGTGTCGTTGAGCGCTGGACCGGCATTCCGACCAGCAAGATGCTGGAAGGAGAACGTGAAAAGCTGTTGCGCATGGAAGAGGGCCTGCACAAGCGGGTCATCGGCCAGAACGCGGCGGTCACTGCGGTGGCGAATGCGGTGCGCCGCGCCCGCGCGGGGCTTAACGATGAAAACCGTCCGCTTGGCTCATTTTTGTTTCTCGGGCCAACCGGTGTTGGCAAGACTGAATTGACCAAGGCCGTGGCTGAGTTCCTGTTTGATGATGACAACGCCATGGTGCGCATCGATATGTCTGAGTTCATGGAAAAGCACGCGGTTGCGCGCTTGATCGGGGCGCCTCCGGGGTATGTGGGATATGATGAGGGAGGCCTGTTGACAGAGGCAGTGCGACGTCGGCCGTATCAGGTAGTGCTGTTTGACGAGGTCGAAAAAGCGCATCCGGACGTTTTCAATGTGCTCTTGCAGGTGCTGGACGATGGTATGCTGACCGATGGACAGGGGCGCACGGTCGATTTTAAGCAGACCTTGATCATCCTGACGTCGAACCTTGGGTCACAGGCGCTGAGCCAATTGCCCGAAGGCGCGGACAGTGCGCAGGCCAAGAGGGATGTGATGGACGCGGTCCGGGCACATTTCAGACCCGAGTTTTTGAACCGCCTCGATGAAACGATCATCTTTGATCGGCTCAAGCGCGATGACATGTCCGGAATTGTCGACATTCAGTTGTCTCGGTTGTTCACGCGTCTGGCTGCTCGCAAAATCCGGCTGGAACTTGATGAGGCATCCAGGGTCTGGCTGGCCAACGAAGGCTATGATCCGGTCTTTGGTGCACGTCCTCTAAAGCGCGTGATCCAGCGTGCCCTTCAAGATCCGCTGGCCCAGATGTTGCTGGCCGGCGACGTTGCGGATGGCGACGCCATAATGGTCAGTGCCGGAGCCGACGGCCTGATTATCGGGGATCGCGTGGCGGCCTCGAACAGGCCAAGACCGGATGACGCCGTAGTGCATTGATCTTTGTGCAGTCCCTTGCGGTCGCACACCAACAGAAGCGCGCCGGGCAGTCCCATCTGCCCGGCGTTTTGCTGCCTGGCTTATGCTGTCACTGTGGACGCGGCCCTGTCTTGTTGCGGGACGCGCGGGTCAAATCAGGTCAAGCGCGCCTTGTCACAGGCATCACGACCCCAGCCCGTAAGATGCGAGAGGAGCTGATTGCGCCGGTGGCGGCCGTTTCCTGCGCGTTAAGTTCTAGAAAAGGATGTCGGTGGCCAGGTCGATATCCCCAAGGTCGCGGCCAGTCAGCAGAATGGATTGACCTGACTCGGTCTCGATCAGCAGATCAGCGTTCTGCTCTGTCAACGTCAGATCAGATATCGCGTTCAGCCCGAGCGCAGTCAGATCCAGTGTATCCTCTACCGATGAAAACCCGGTGATCGTGTCCTGTCCAAAGGTGCCGGTAAAGACAAAGCAGTCCTCGCCCAGACCTCCTGACATGTGATCGTTGCCGGTGCCACCGTTCAGCGTGTCGTTGCCGCTGCCTGCAGTCAGCGTGTCGTTGCCGTTTCCACCTTCCAGACTGTCAGTTTCAGCGCCACCTGACAGGAGGTCGTCGCCGTTCCCGCCCCTGAGCGTGTCCGCCCCCTGTGACCCGAACAAAGTGTCGTTGTCATTGCCGCCAGACAGGTCGTCGTGACCGTCTCCGCCGTATAAAGAATCCTGTCCGTTTCCGCCGCTTAACGTGTCGTCGTCCGCATCACCACCCAGCTTGTCAGCGCCGTCACCGCCAAGGATCAGATCCGCGCCATTGCCGCCAAAGGCCAAATCATTGCCGGCAGAGCCGTACAACGTGTCCGCCCCGTCATCGCCAAAAACGCTGTCGTTGTTTTCGCCGCCAGAGACAAAGTCATCGCCATTCCCGCCCCAGATCTTGTCCTCGCCTGTACCGCCATAGGCGGAATCATCACCACTTCCGGCCTTCAGCGTGTCGTTGCCCGCGTCTCCGCCGATCTTGTCATCGGCCTCGCCCCCCCAAAGGCGATCATCACCGGTGCCACCAAAAGCGGTATCATTTCCGGCCGAGCCATACATCGTGTCGTTGCCGTCTGCGCCATACAGCCTGTCGTTGCCGGTGCCGCCGTACAAGGTGTCGTCGCCGGTGCCGCCGTCCAACCGATCATCGCCCGCGTTGCCATACAGCCTGTCGTTTTCCTCTTCACCATACAGTCTGTCATCACCCAGTCCGCCAGAGGCTCTGTCGTTGCCTGTACCGCCGTGCACCCTGTCGTTCCCGTCGCCGCCGTCCAGCGAGTCATTTCCCTCTTCGCCCAGAAGATGATCGATGCCCGCATCGCCGCGCAGGGTGTCGTTGCCTGCCTCGCCGTTCAGCCTGTCATTATCGGCCCCACCCGTCAGACTGTCGCTGCCATCACCACCATTCAGGTTGTCCAGGCCGGCGTCGCCCCGAAGCGTGTCGTTTCCAGAGCCACCGTCGAGTGTGTCATTGCCCAAATCGCCCAAAAGCTGGTCTGCGCCACTGCCCCCGATCATAAGATCGTGGCCGGTGCCGCCATTCAGGTTGTCGTTTCCAGAGCCGCCTTCCAACGTGTCGTTGCTGTCGCCCCCGTCCAGCGTGTCATTGCCTGAGTTTCCAGCCAAGCTGTCTTTGTGGTTGCCGCCGGATACTGCGTCGTCCCCGGTCCCGCCTGACAGCGTATCTGCGCCATCACCGCCACTTAGCCGGTCATTTCCATTGCCACCATACAGTTTGTCATTTCCCGTATTGCCGCGCAGATGATCCAGCCCCTCGCCGCCGATCAGCGTATCGTTTCCGTTGCCACCGCCAAGTGTATCGTTGCCGTCCTCGCCCCAGGCAATGTCATCTCCCGCGCCAGCATTGGCATAGTCGTGTCCTGTTCCGCCCGAGATCCGGTCATATCCCGATCCGCCCAAAAGCCGGTCGTCACCCTCATTGCCGTCCAGAACATCCGCGCCAGCGCCTCCATTTAGGGTATCGTTGCCCAGTCCCCCCGAGAGCTGATCCTTGCCATCACCGCCGGCCAGCGTGTCGTCGCCATCCTCACCAAACAGCAGGTCATCCCCGCCTCCACCTTCAATAGTGTCGTTGTCGGCCCCACCCAAAAGCGTGTCATTTTTCCAGCCGCCTTCCAGGGTGTCGTTTCCGTCGCCGCCAAACAGCAGGTCGTCGCCCCCCTCACCCTCAAGGGAATCGTTCCCGCCAAGGCCGGCAAGGATGTCGTCAGGAAAGTCACCGATAATGATGTCATAACCTGCGGTGCCCGTAATATTGGCTGATCCAAGCAACGCGAGAAACTCAGCGGCGGAGCGTGTGATATTTGCCATTTGTGAACGCTTTCGTTCTTTTTTGAACTGCCTTCGTTGGCCAATATCTGAACAATCTGGTGAAAATGCGGCGGATCGGTCAAAGCGCGGGCGGCAAGAAATGAGGCCGATCTTGAAGACCGGCCTGCCGAGGTCTGATCTGTGCGGGATCAGATGATGAAATCAAGGGAATCCAGCGTAAATGGCACAGCACTGGTGATCTCGATGATCACATCAGTTGAGGCAAGCGTTGCACCAGTGGTCGGGCCAATGGGCAAGGAGGCAAGCAAAGCGGTTTGAACATCCGCTGACAGGTTCGTGAGATCGATCATATCAAGCCCGTCTTCGAAGTCGGTGATCGTGTCGGTGCCGTCGCCTTCGAGAAACAGGAACACGTCAGCATCATCACCGCCAGTCAGCCTGTCGTTTCCAGTGCCGCCACTAAGTAGATCTTCGCCTGCGCCGCCATTCAGCGTATCGGCATCTGCGTCGCCAAACAGCGCATCTTCGGTCGCGCCCCCAGTCAGCGCATCGTTTCCGTCACCACCGCGCAAGGTGTCTGCGCCGACCCCGCCAAGAAGGCTGTCATCACCCGCGCCGCCTTCAAGTGAATCTTCGCCATCGTCGCCGGCAAGCCTATCGTCGCCGTCTTCGCCAAACAGGTCGTCACCCTCAGATCCGCCTCTGAGATCATCGTCATCGGCGCCGCCGTTCAACGTGTCATCTCCGGCCCCGCCGTCAAGTGTGTCATTGCCCTCATTGCCGTGCAGAACGTCCTCAAGCGCGAGGCCAAAGATCATGTCGTCTCCGTCCTGACCAGAGATCACATCATCAAGGTTCGTGCCGAGCAGCAGGTCATCCCCCTGCGTGGCATCGTTGCTGGATAGAACCACATTGGTGCCTGCGACCAAATCTGCGATCTGCGTATTCAACACCCGTACCTTGGTGCCACCAGCGGATGTGATCAGCAGCTTGGTGCCGATTTCGGACAGGGTCAGCGGACCACTCAGGCCAAAAAGATTCAGGCGGTCTTCGGCCGGGTTGAAATCCGTCACGATATTGAGGTGACCGCTTTCGGAGATGACGAAAATGTCTCTGCCGGTGCCGCCGGTCATCCGGTCAGCGCCGGAACCGGACACCAGCTTGTCGTTGCCATGCCCGCCATTCAACCGGTCGTTGCCTGATCCGCCAAACAGTGTGTCATCACCGATGCCGCCAAAAAGGACGTCATTGTCATGTCCGCCGTTAAGCATGTCATCGCCAAGCCCACCGTGTAGTGTGTCAGCGCCGGTGTCACCAAACAGCCTGTCGTTGCCTGCACCACCACGCAGTCGATCGTGCCCAACCCCACCGTACAGCGTGTCGTTGTCCTGATCGCCAAACAAGTTGTCGTCGCCCAAGCCTCCGCGCAGCGCGTCCCTGTCAGGTCCACCGCGCAATGTGTCACTCCCTTCATCGCCGTCGAGCAGATCCCGCCCAGTGCCGCCCAAGAGGGAGTCATTGCCCGCCTCGCCCTCAAGCGTATCGTCGCCAACGCCGCCCCGTGCAGTATCGTCACCGCCCGCTGCGCAGTACAGATCATTGCCGTTCATAAGGGCGACGTAATCCCCCAAGGGTGTGCCCATCAGTTGGTCATCACCGGGTGTTGGCCCCGGTCCGCTGGGGGTTCCAATTGCCATTCTGAAATTCTCCTGAACAAATTGCCTTCAACGTCAAAGGCGCAGCACTCGCATCGGAGAAACCGGTAACACGGACTGGGCAAATTCAGAAAATTCCTGGGCGCAACTGTGGCGAAATCAAGGCAATGCGCGCGGCTGCCCGGGGATTGTTTCCCGCCATTTGACAGTTGATGAACCCTGCACTGTGGCTCTGTGTTGTTGGGTGATTCTTGATTGGGGATACCCGGGCTTGCGATTGCCTGCACGCCTGCGCGCTCAACGTCACTGGGCCCGCAAGGCCCAAGTCGCGCAACCAACGCAGGTTGCGTGGGCGCGGTGTTGCGTTGGTCAAAAAGTCGCGAGGCGACGACCGGATCGTCATCCCGCACTGATCAGTGCGGGTTTGTCAAAAGGCAGAAGTCCTGAGCGCTATCCCAAAAGCGGCATCAAAGCCAGCTGCGGAAAGATCAAGGCCAGCGTGAAACCAACCGCGACGGTGCCAAAGGCATAGGCTGGCACACGCAGGCGTGGATGAAAGCTCCATGCCAGCACCACCAGGGCAGCCCCCCCGTTTGATAAAGCCCCGATCAACAGAATGCCGGTGTTGAACTGGCCAGACAGAGCGTCGATCAAAGCCAAGGCATCCGCCAAAAGCAATGCCGTGACCACAACGGCAATAAGTCTATAGGTCATGGCGCTGTCACCCCATTGTCCGGACAACGCGTTCAATTTCTGTGTTGGCTGGGTGCCATATACCCAAATGACGCCCAGCGTCAGCAGGATCTTTACGGCGAGTAGAAGTACAAGGTATGACATGGCGAATCTGAGTTTGATTGTTGAACCTAGCTTTGGATAGGGGGCCTGAGTACGAATGTCAAACCCAACCTTTCGCCAAACACCGCGGGCCATTTCGCTTGAGGCTTGCGGACTCGCCGTCGCTGCAGAGTTTCTAAGTGATCGCTGGGTGCTGCTGATTTTGCGTGAACTGTTTTATGGTGTGGGCCGCTTTGAGGATATTCGGACCGAATTGCAGATCCCCAAGTCCGTTTTGTCGGCGCGGCTTGCCGCTCTGATGGACAAGGGCCTTGTCGAAAAGCAGCCCTACAAGGCAGAGGGCAGTCGCACACGTTCTTCCTATCATCTGACAAAAATGGGCGGCGATTTGGCGGTCACCTTCCTCGCGCTTTTGGAATGGGGCAACAAGCACCTTGAGGTCGCGACCCCCCCGGTAGAAGCCGTTGACAAAACCTCGCGTCGGCCGTTGCGCGTGATGGTCGTTGATCGGGAAACCCAAAAGCCGGTGGCGCTTCGTGATGTGCGCTTCGCCGTCAAGCAGGACTGAATGTTTCAACGTCCACGCGCCAATGTGAGCCGCTGTTGGTTTGAGCTGAGGCCCTTTGCACCTAGGTTCTGTTCATCGCAAGAATGGAGACCCCCATGGCATACCGCTGGACGAACGACCTGACCCATGATGACGTGACGCCCAAGGCGACGTTTCTGAACCGCCGCCAGATCATCGCCGGTCTTGCGGCAGGGTCAGTTGCAGGCTCGCTTTTGCCGCAAGGGGCAGCTGCGCAGGAAGGCCTTACCCCGAACAGCTTTGACGACATCACAAACTACTGCAATTTTTACGAGTTCGGCACCCGCAAGGAAGATCCCGCGCGACATGCACACATGCTGACAACGGCACCATGGTCTATCCAGATCGACGGTTTGGTCGACAATCCCGGGGCCTACTCGCTGGCAGATATCAAGTCCAAGATGACAATCGAAGAACGGATTTACCGGTTTCGCTGCGTCGAGGCCTGGTCGATGGTTGTGCCTTGGAACGGGTTCGAACTGGCGGATCTCTTGACGCTGGCCGGGGTTCAAAGCGGCGCGAAGTACGTGGCGTTTGAAACCGTGTTGCGCAAGGATGAAATGCCGGGAACACGCTTTCCGGTTCTGGACTGGCCCTACGTCGAAGGTCTGCGTCTTGATGAGGCGATGCACCCGCTGACTTTGATGGCAACCGGCCTGTACGGCCAGGACATGCCAAACCAGAATGGTGCGCCAATTCGTCTTGTGGTGCCTTGGAAATACGGGTTCAAGTCAATCAAATCAATTGTCCGGATCACTCTGACAGACTCTGAGCCACCGACCTCATGGAACAAGGCCAACGGACGTGAGTATGGATTTTACAGCAATGTAAACCCGACCGTGGATCATCCTCGCTGGAGCCAAGCCACTGAACGCAGACTTGGCGGTGGCTTGTTTGCCAAGCGGATCGCCACGCCCATGTTCAACGGATATGAAGCCGAAGTGGCAAGCCTGTACACCGGTATGGACTTAACCAAGTTCTATTGATCGATGTGACACCGCGCACCGGCCACCGCCCCTGGGCGGCACGAAATAGTTGTTCACCTTGTGCGATCGCTACATTCCTGGAACGCGCCGTTCCAACAATAGGAGGCTGCTTCATGGCCATGACTGATACCCTGAACATACAGATCCGCCGGATTCCTGTTTGGGCGATCTATCTAGTGTTGGCATTGCCGGGGCTTTGGCTTTTTTTGCAAGCCTTCACCAATCGCCTTGGCGTCGACCCTGTGAAGGCGTTGGAGCATGAATTGGGGCGGGTTGCCTTGCAACTGTTGATCGTGGGTTTGGCCATCACGCCGGCCAGACGGCATCTGAACCTCAACTTGCTCAAGTTCCGCCGCGCCGTTGGCCTGGTGGCGTTTGCCTATATCGCGCTGCACCTTCTTGTGTGGCTGGTATTGGATGTGCAGATCCTCAGCCAAGTCTGGGCTGATATCGTCAAACGACCGTATATCACCATCGGACTTCTTGCCTTCTTGATGGCCCTGCCGCTGGCGCTGACTTCGAATGGGCTGTCGATCCGGAAACTGGGCAAGCGATGGGGCAAGTTGCACAAACTCGTCTATGGTGTGTGTCTCTTGGGCGGGTTGCATTTCATCATGCTGGCCAAAGGCTTTCAGATAGAGCCATTGATCTACATGACTGTGGTCATCAGCCTTTTGGCGCTCCGACTTGTTCCCAAGCCAGCACACAGAGCCAAGGCAGGTGCATCGGCCTAACCTGTGGGAACATGTCCCTCTGCCTCTGTGTCCTGCTCGGGTTGGGCCGCACTGGCCAGAGGGTGAAGCTGTTCAAAATGACGGGGGCGGCAACAAGCGGTTCTGTACCGTGTCGGGATGGGTGATTCCCAAGTGTGATGCAGCCGGGGAAAGGACAGTCCACTCGACGTCGACTGTTTGGAAAGGTTCAAAAGTGGAACAAACAAGATCTTGAGGTCATATCGCACAACACCACTAGACGACTCTTTGGTGAGTCGTGGGCAAAATGGACCTCATCTCGTCGCTCAGGGTGCGTTCAACAGATGTTGGCATCGTGAAATCTCGATAACCTGTTGATTTTGTTTATTTTTTGATCTTTTTGGAAAAAAGATGTGATTTTTGTGAAAAAGCGCTTGCGGAGTCAGTCGGGTAACCGTAGAACCCCCTTCACCGGCGGCGCTGAGGCGCTGCACGGGACGCCGGACAGACTGACGGGGCGCTGCTTCTGAGGGACGCGAGGTTAAGAAAATCTGAGGATGACAGGGCGGGGCGCGCCAAGGAAATTCGGCGCACTCGGTTCATATTGTCTTCTACGCTCTTTGAAATTGCGAATATCTGAAGAGATATGTGGGCGCGCTTGGTTCAAATCGATGGATCAAATGTCTG
>JAKVCP010000023.1 GCA_022448925.1 Paracoccaceae bacterium | reverse complement strand
CGTGCTCGGGATGCCAGCCTCCGACCGTGGGCAGCGCCTTGGCGCTGCGTACGGGGCCTGCATACAATCCCGTGGCCAACGACAATTGCGCCAGCGCGGCCTGGGCGGCAACGGCCCCGCCGGTGTCACACAAATGCGCAAGCCGCCGCAGGGTCGACACTGGCAGGGTCGAGTGATCATCAAGCCGGGTGTCCACGCGTCCATCGGCCGGCAACACAGCAAGGGCAATGCCTTTTTCCCGCGCAAGGCTCAGGACCTGCTGCAGACCATAGGACCAGTAAGGCACGCCGCCGATCAGTCGGATCAGAATTCCCTTGGCACCGGTGAGGGTCTGCTCAACATAGGTGTCTACGGACAAAGGGTGTTTGAGCGCCGTCAGATTGGCGAGCCTGAGCGAGGGCATGCCCTCTGCGCCGCCACCGCGTCGCCAGCCCTCGGCAAAGGCGCCAAGGTCGCTGTCCGAGAATGACAGTACAACCAAATCTGCCGGGCTATGGGCCAGATCGATCGGTGTGTCTGTTTCACCCAGACCATGGCTTTCGCGGAAGATAACGTGCATCCTAGCCCTCTTGCCAAAGAGCCAGGGGGGCGTTGCATCCGATCTGTCGGGGCAAGCTGTTTTGGAGGCGCGCAATCAGCCCAGCCGTGCGAGGCACAGCGCCGCCGATCCTTCGGTTTGCGCTGTCACCTGGCCGCTCTGGGCCCTCTGTATGAGCAAAAGCGCAGGTTGCATCGCCATCCGCAGCACCGTTCCATAGCAGAGCCGTGGTGGTGTGCCGGTCAGATATCAGGCCAGCTGTCTGGGGCTGTGCAACGTCCGGGCCCATTGATCATTCCGCCGCGAGCGGGGTCGCGCTCAGCGCCGCATGAATGTCAGATGGCTTGATATTGTCCTGTTCCGCGATCACCACAAGCCGACCCTGGCGATTTTCATCCGGACGCCATGGACGATCAAACTGATGTCGTACCCGGGCGCCGACAGCCTGAACCAGCAGACGCATCGGCTTGCCAGCGACGCTGGCATAGCCCTTGACCCGCAGGATGTTGTTGTCTGTCGCCAGTTTCTCGATGGCGGCGACCAGGGACGCGGGATCGGCGAGTTCGGGGATGTCGACGACGATGCTGTCAAAGTCGTCATGGTCGTGGTCATGTGCGTGATGATGGTCGTGATCGTCGTGATGGTGATCATCGTGGTGATGATGTTCATGATGACTGGGCCGCGCGTCAATGTCGTCTTCGGCAGCCGCTTCGAGCCCCAGGATCACACGCGGGTCAACGACACCTTCGGCGACCTCGACCACCGGCAGCGGGCGTGGGGTTTCAGCGGCGATGATGGCCTTGGCCTTGGCGATGCCGTCAGGGCCCGCAAGGTCGGGCTTGGTCAACAGGATGATGTCGGCGCAGGCGATCTGATCCTCAAAGACCTCAGACAGGGGCGTTTCGTGGTCCAGTGCGTCATCGGCTGCGCGTTGGGCATCAACGGCGGCCACATTTGTTGCAAATCGGCCTGCGGCCACTGCCTCTGCATCGGCCAGGGTAATCACGCCGTCGACGGTGATCTTGGAGCGGATGTCAGGCCAGTCAAACGCCTTGAGAAGTGGCTTGGGCAGCGCCAGTCCGCTCGTCTCGATCAGGATATGTTCGGGGCGTGGTTCAAGCGCCATCAGCGCCTCGATCGTGGGAATGAAATCGTCGGCGACCGTGCAACAGATGCAGCCGTTGGCCAGCTCCATGATGTTTTCGGCCGGACAGTCAGGAATCGCGCAGCTTTTGAGGATATCGCCGTCAACGCCGACATCGCCGAATTCATTGACCACAATGGCCAGCCGCTTGCCTCCTGGATTTTGCATCAGATGGCTGATGAGTGTGGTTTTGCCCGACCCAAGAAAGCCGGTGATCACGGTCACGGGCACCTTTGCAAGATTTGTCATTTTGCGGCCTCCTTGATGGGCGTTTGTGGTGGGATGCGGGCAATGCAATTGCGTTTGAAGTGTTCTGGCCGCTCGCGCCAGGGGATGATCCCATCGGCTGTCTCATGATAGCGCGCAACGCCATCTGCGATAACGTCCGGATGCGACACTTCATGCACATTTCCGTAGACATACGTCCAACGCTCGGGGCCTCCGCGGAGCGCGATCGTGCAACCGTTGTCACAATTCTGAAGGCACTCGACGGCCCTAAGGGTCACGCCGTTCGGCAATCCGGCTGCTTCGAGAGAGTCAAACAGATGTGCGCCGGGACGACGGTCATCTTTCAACGGCTCTTGCCCGCGTCGGCATTTGGTGCAGACCAGAAGCTCGGTTGGCGGTCGCTCACACATCCTATGGCCTCGTTCGAGGACGGCGCAGGAGTAGGGCCCGGGCATCCCGCCCGTTCTTGGCCCGACCCCGGAACACCCCGTCCGGTTTCGTGTCACATCTGTTGGCAGGTCTCCCGGCTTGCGGATCTGGGCCTGTTGACCCGTGGGTGTCCTGCCTTCCCGGTTCTGCCTGAACCAGCGGCCTTTGGGCACCCTTTCCACGGTACGGTCGCGGGGGCGGCTGTGCCTGACCGGGTTTCCGGCTGCACATTCCCTTTTCACCTGTTGACACAGGCACCAACCCGTCCGCAGATGCGCTACGCGTGATGCAAAGTCAAGGACAAGGACCGCCATGAACCAGGATGTGAATGCCCGCCACAACGAGAAAATGAAAAAGATCAAGGCCGCGCGGGATCGGATGATGGCGACCAAGACCGAAAAAAAAGGTCTGATCATGGTGCACACCGGTCCGGGCAAAGGGAAATCTTCCAGCGGGTTTGGCATGATCATGCGTTGTATTGCCCATGGTATGCCGTGTTCCGTGGTCCAGTTCATCAAGGGCACATGGGTCACCGGCGAAGCTGAGCTGTTGCGCGGAAAGTTCTCGGACGAATGCCGGTTTTTCATTTCGGGAGAGGGCTTTACCTGGGAAACACAAGACCGTGAGCGTGATGTCGCGGCGGCGCAAAACGGGTGGGACATCGCAAAGACGCAGATCCTGGACCCAGAGGTGCAATTTGTGCTTCTGGACGAAATCAACATCGCATTGCGCTACGACTATCTGGACATAGACGAAGTTGTCGACTTCTTGCTGACCTCCAAGCCCGAGATGACCCATGTGTGTTTGACCGGACGCAACGCAAAGCCAGAACTGATCGAGGCGGCTGACCTGGTGACCGAGATGACGCTTGTCAAACACCCGTTCAAAGATCTTGGTGTAAAGGCGCAGAAAGGCGTGGAGTTCTAGGACTCGACCCGAACAGCTTGCCAAGATGCGCATACCGGCTGCGCGCTTCTGGTGTCATTGATGGATCAAAGTCCGCAGGCGTTTTAGATGATTAACGCAAACCCCCAGACTTATTGGATTAAATCGTCTGACAGCGAAGGTGGTACGGGGCTGAAAGGGTCGCTTTTTCCCTACTGGAGCTTCACCAAAACCGTGATTGCCATCTGCACGCTGAAGTTGCGTGAAGAGGCCATTGTGGATCTGGACGCGCCAATTGACGGCACCGCTTACACACTTCGTCACCTGCTTGCGCACACCTCCGGCTTGCCTGATTATAGTCATCTTACAGAGTATGCGCGCGCGGTTCAGGCGCATGATGTTTCTTGGGCCCGCGACGAGATGCTTGCTTTGGCTTTGTCTGCGGGACTGCTTTTTGAGCCGGGACAAGGGTGGTCATACTCGAACATTGGCTACATGTTTGTACGAGATGCGATCGAAGCCGCAACCGGGCAATCGCTTGGGCAGTTGGTGCGCACTATGATCTGCCTGCCCTTGGGGCTTCAGAGTATCGAACTGGCCAGCACCCAATAGCAATTCGCCAAACTACATTGGGCTGATTCTGCAAGTTACGATCCCAAGTGGGTTTACCACGGATGTCTTATCGGCACCGGAGCAGATGCCGCAGGTGTGCTTCATGGCCTGATTTCGGGGGACCTATTGCGGCCCGAAAGCGTGAAACAGATGACAGAGACAACATCGCTTGGCGGTCCTTTGCAAGGGCGGCCGTGGTCTCAATGCGGGTATGCCCTGGGGCTTATGTCTGGATCCATTGAAGGTCTTGGCCGCGCGGTTGGCCACTCAGGGTCCGGGCCGTTTTGCGCCAGCGCTGTGTATCACTTTCCGGATGCAAAAGACCCTGTGACCGTGGCGAGCTTTACGGATCACAGTGATGAAGGACTGGCAGAGTTCGCAGCCGCAGATCATGTGGGATGAAAGGGTTTCATCGCCGGCTCTGCGCATGTGTGTCACCGATGATCCCGTCCCGCCCCGTTGCGATCTTGTAACCCCCGGTCTTTCATTGTGCACGGGAACAGACACCGTCATACACCTTGATCCGCCAGTTGTTTCTAAGCACCGCCCAACTCCTATCTGGCTGTTCTGATCCTGAGCTTTGTAAACCAATAACGCTCTACCGTCTGACGGACAGCCCCGGCTGCGTGGTGGCGAAACGCCCATGATTTTTCCGTCTGGCAGGGACTTTGAAATGCTTCTAATCTGTCGTCTGGCGCTTGACGGTGGGTGTTTTGACAGGATGACAATCGGGGGACGCATGGGCAAGGCGCTGATGGTGCAGGGCACGGGCTCAAATGTGGGCAAGTCGATGTTGGTCGCCGGCCTATGCCGTGCGGCGCTGCGGCGGGGTATCAAGGTTGCCCCTTTCAAACCGCAAAACATGTCCAACAATGCCGCGGTCACCGAAGACGGAGGTGAAATCGGGCGCGCTCAGGCATTGCAGGCACGAGCCTGCGGACTGCGTCCGCATACCGATATGAACCCGGTGCTGTTGAAACCGGAAACAGAGGTGGGATCACAGGTTGTGGTTCAGGGCAAACGCCTGACCACTGCCAAGGCGCGCGACTACGCGCAGCTGAAACCGACATTGATGTCGGCGGTGCTGGAAAGTTTTGAACGGCTCAAGGCGCAGCACGATCTGGTGATCGTTGAAGGTGCCGGCAGTCCGGCCGAGGTCAACCTGCGGGCAGGCGATATCGCGAACATGGGCTTCGCACAGGCAGCCAGCGTGCCCGTAATACTGTGTGGCGATATTGACCGCGGCGGCGTCATCGCCCAGGTGGTCGGAACACAAGCCGTTATCGATCCTGCGGATGAGGATCGAATAAAAGGGTTTATTATCAATAAGTTTCGCGGTGATCCGACGCTTTTTGATGAGGGCTATGCCCTGATCAGCCAGCGCACGGGTTGGCGAGGATTTGGCGTGGCGCCCTGGTTCCCAGAGGCGTGGAAACTGCCGGCTGAAGATGCGCTTGATATCGGGGGCAGTCCGGGCAAAGGCGCCTTCCATGTCGTGTGTTTGCGTCTGTCGCGGATCGCGAACTTCGACGATCTGGACCCTCTGTCACAAGAGCCCAACCTGCGTGTGACCATGCTGACGGCCGGCGAAGCTCTCCCGGCAGACGCCGATTTGGTGATCTTGCCGGGCTCAAAGTCGACCCGCGGCGATCTGGAGTTTTTGCGGGCTCAGGGCTGGGACATCGACCTCTTGGCCCATCACCGCCGCGGGGGGCGCATTCTGGGCATTTGCGGAGGCTACCAGATGCTGGGCCATGTCATCCGGGATCCAGACGGCATTGAGGGCCCGGCCGGTGAAACGGCGGGCCTTGGGTTGCTCGATGTCTCTACCGTGATGACAGGGGACAAACGTTTGACGCAGGTGCGCGCGCAGCATGCGGCCTCGGGTTTGGAATTTGACGGGTACGAAATTCACATCGGCCGCACCTCGGGGCCCGATTGCGCCCGGCCGTTTGCCCATGTTTCTGGTCTGCCCGACGGGGCGATGTCGCCGGATGGACGGGTGGCTGGCAGCTATTTGCACGGGATGTTCGCGCATGACGGGTTCCGCGCAGCCTGGTTGGCCGATTTAGGTGCAGCTCCGTCCGAACTGCGTTACCAATCTGCCTTGGAAACGACCCTTGATGCACTGGCCGACCACCTGGAAAATGCGCTGGATGTCTCGGGCCTGCTATCTGCGGCGCGGTGACCTATCGCGCTGCCAACAAGGCTTGCCGAACCTGGTCCCACCGATCCTCGGGAGGCAAACCAAGCCGCACCCAGGTTTGTGAGTACGGAAAGATACGGCTCCAGACGTGCTGCCGCGCCATCGCGGCCTGTGCCTGGACCGCGTTGGGTGCCTGATAGGTTCGAAACAGGGGGGTGCCGCCCACCAAGGACCAGCCAGCAGCAAATGCAAGGTGATCAAGCCGTTCAGCGTCGCGTTTCAGGCGGGCGGTGGTTTTGCGTTGCCAGGCGGTGTCGGCCAGCGCATGACCGGCGATTGTCAGGGCCGGACCGGACACAGGCCAAGGCCCGGCCAGGCCTGCAAGACGGCTTGCAGCTGAGCCTGATGCAAGCGCAAAGCCCAGCCGCAGCCCCGCGAGGCCGTAGAATTTTCCGAACGAGCGGAGGACGATGACATTGTCTGGCGCGCCCTGCAGGTGTGGGGCCACTGACAGTGCTGGCGACGGGTCTGCAAAGCTTTCGTCGACAATCAGATAGTCGACCGTCGAGGCAAGCTCAATCAGATCCTGTGGCGTGTAGGACTGCCCGCCAGGATTGTTCGGATTGACGACAACCGCGCATTTCGCCCCAGCCAGGGACTGAAATGTCGGCACCTCTGACACGGTCCACTTCCCCATACGAAAAGCTGCGGCATGTTCGTTGTAGGTGGGGCCAAGAACTTTTGCGGTGCCTGGGTCCGTGATCCACGGCAAGGCTTGAATGGCGGCCTGCGCACCGGCAAACGGAATGACAGAAGCCTGCGTGTCATAGGCAAGCCGGGCTGCTGCGCAAAGGGACTCCATTTCGGTTCGCCGCGGCAGCACGGCCCAAGCCTCTGGCGGTATCGACGGCAAAGGATAGGGCTGCGGATTGATTCCGGTGGACAGGTCCAGCCAGACGGTGCGATCACCGCCAAACCGCGCGATCGCTGCATCGAGGTTGCCACCGTGGTCGCGGGTATGGGTCGGTTCTTTCGCCATATTTCGCTACATAAACGCAAGCCCAAGAAGAACAAGCGCCATAAGCGCCATGGCGCGGCGATACAGCGACAGCGCGCGGAAAAGGTCAGTGGGCTGCGGGTCGTCAGCGCCCTCGTTCAGCCAGGGCTCGGGCGCGATGCGGTCACCATAGACACGCGGACCACTCAGTCGGATCTGCAAAGCCCCGGCCATGGCGCTTTCCGGCCAGCCCGCATTCGGGGATCTGTGCTGGTGCGCATCACGCCACATCACGCCGAATGCCTGGGGTGCCCTGCGTCCCGACGCGAGAGCGAACACAAGGCCGCACAGCCGTGCGGGCAAAAGATTCACCAAATCGTCAATACGGGCAGAGGCTTTGCCAAAGTGTTCATACTGAGACGTGCGATGGCCGATCATGGAATCAAGTGTGTTGATAGCCTTGTAGGCGGCAATGCCCGGCAACCCTGCAATAACCCCCCAAAACACCGGGGCAACAATCCCGTCCGAGGTGTTTTCAGCCAGGCTTTCGGTTCCTGCCCGCGCGACGCCAGCAGCATCCAACTGTGAGGGATCCCGACCGACGATCATGGAAACGGCGTGCCGGGCGGCGGCCATGTCACCGCGCATCAAAGGCTGGGCGACGGCCAGAACATGGTCGTGCATTGAGCGTACGGCAATCAACGGCCAGGCCAGCACGGCCCCGATCAATGTCCCAACCGGTGTTGATGGCAACATCATCTGTATGGCCAAGGCCGGCAGCGCGGCCGCCATGACGACCAAAAGGATGGTTGCGCAGCCAGTCCAAAACCGTGCGCGCGGTGACCCTGCATTCAAAATCCTGTCGAGTCCGGAAATCAGCGCGCCCAGCCAGGTCACCGGGTGCCCGATACGGGCAAACAGGGCGGCGGGCCATCCCAGCAGCGCGTCGAGCGCCACAGCGGCAAGCATCATGGCTGCAAAGCTCATGCCGTTTCTGTCCTGAACTGAAAGACACCGTGCAACCCTGCCTCGCGCAGCGCAGCGCGCGCCGCGCTGGGGATGGCGTCAGGCGGAAAGATCAGGCCTCGGGCGGACCCGGTATGGGCCCGGATATGGCCAAGCGCCCCCAGATCCCGCGCCAGATCCGGCATCGCATCGCCTGGGCCACGGTGAGCCGTCGTGCGATTGGCCGACGACGTCGCCAGGTCGGCCGTTTGCGCCGGCTGCCCAGAACGCGCCGCAGCGGGCCAAGCCTGTATCAGGTCCGAGATGTCTGGAAAATCTTCGTCTTCGGGCAAGGTTGGTGATGCTGGTCCCCAATAGCCGCCGATGATTTCGCAGGCCGGAGGCGGTGGCATATGGCGGAGCACCAATGCGCGGCGCGAGGCCCACAGCAGCCGATCAGGGTGGTCAAACATCAAAGGATCCGTGGCGCCTTCGATTTGCAGGCATGCATGTGCAAGCGTCTGTGCCGGGCCCGAAAACCCAAGCGATCGTGCCAGCGCGACCAGCGTGGCCGTCGAGGCCCCCGCGCCAGCCCCAAGCGGCATGTCGCGTGCCAATGCGGGCACGTCTGTTGTGGCAAGACCAAGCCCGGCGCAAAACGCATCCAGTTGCTCGGATGAGAAAGCCAGCTTGTCGCCGGCACCACGCGCTACGACACGGGCCTGCAAAAGAGGGCAGGGGATCGTGATCAACGCGAGCGGTCCATCAGGGCCAAACCGCCCCTGCAGCCATTCCCCGAAATGGCCCGGCACGGCGCAGGGCGAGCCAGAATTTACCGCTTTGTCCGACACCGTGACGTCCCTGTTACCGCGTTCCCCCTGTCCGCTTTTTCATGGAGCGCTGGAATTGTCGATACGTCTCGTGGCCCCAAGGCCGTCTTGGACGTACCGCTTGATCGTTTTGATTGGTGTCGTCATGCGGTCGCGGGGCCTGATCGCGGGCACCCAGCCAACGGCGTTTGCAAGGCGGATACCCTAAGTGGCGCCGTGTTCGCATCAAAGCTTGCCACGGGCTCTGATCTTGCGCTGCCAAACCGGCGCTCTTGATCAGAACGACCGCTTCTGCTGCTGACCCCTGTCTGGCCGGGCTGTCTCTTACAGATCGATTTCAATGACCCCTTCTGGCTTGGCGGCCCGGGATTGACAGAGGATCATCTGGGTGTCGCGTTGCGCCTTGGACAGCACAAAATCACGGTGCTCCACTTGGCCAGAAATGACACCACATTTGCACACGCCACATATTCCGTCGGCGCATTTGACGTCGATGTGGATCCCATTCTGCAACAATATATCGGATGCAGTTTTATCTTTTGGAACAGTTAGTTCCTGGCCGTTCTTGAGCTTGATGACAAACGGGTGGTTTACATAGTCAGGGCTGTCGGGAACCGAGAAGTATTCAAGGTGTCGCGCGTCATCTGGAAACCCATTTGCTTCCGCTGCCTCGATGACGGCGCTCATGTAGCGGTCCGGCCCGCAGGTATAGACATGATGGCCCGGTTGATAGCCGGACAGCAGGGCGGACAAGTCGGCACGGGTGCCTTCGTCCGACACGTGTAGATACACGTTCCGCGACCAGGCGACCTTAGCGAGGTCGTTCAGGTAGGGCGCCGCCGCGCGGCGTGTTACGGAAAAATGCAATTCAAATGGGCGGCCAAGATGGTGCAATCGATGGGCAAAGGCGATCATCGGGGTGATCCCGATCCCGCCGCCCATAAGGAAAGTCATCTTTGCATCCTCGACAAGATCAAAGTGATTGATCGGCCGAGATACAAAAACCCTGCGGCCCTCGTTGAAAATGCGGTGCAGCATCTTTGATCCACCCCGGCCCTCATCCTCACGCAGGACGCCTATCTGATAGGTTTTGCGATCGGCCGGGTCGCCGGACATGGAATATTGGCGCAGAAATTCGGGCGCAACAACGATGTCAAGATGCGCCCCAGCTGTCCAGGGCGGCAGGTCCGCGCCATCGGCGGCGCGAAATTCGTATTTGGTAACGGACTCCGTCATCGGCTGAACCTGGCTGACAATCAGCGGCAGAACCGGCGCATCTGTGCCCGGGGGGGTGTAGACGTGCAGATGATCATCCTCGCCGCGTTCCAGTTTCAGCTTGTAGGCCGTTGCGGTGATCATCGCCTGATAGGCCTCGATCCCGGCCTCTCTGTCCATCGGAAACGGATAAGGTGAGGGCGGCGGAGCAAGATTGGCAGGATAGACGGCGAGGGTCTGGTCTTCGTGACGTAGATCAAGGTTTTTCTGCAAGTCCCTGCGGTTCAATGGTTTTCTCGCAGGCTTGTACCCGCCATCTTCATAAAGCTCGATGTCCCACCACCATTTTTTGGTGTCATTCAGGCCCCCTCGTCCGGCCAGATCATCCAGGGCGGCAAGTGCGGGCGCGGCGGCAGGGATATGTGACGCAGCCCAGCGAAAGGGAGCCTCTGCAAACAGCCCCTCAAGGTTCCAAGGGCAGGTTTTCATACAGCGTCCACACATGGCACCGCCTTCGGTGCTGATCCGGTAGGTCGCACATTTCTGGCTGTCGGATTTCCAGATTTCATAGCCGTTGAACATCAGCTTGGGGCCGGCGGTGATCGCCCCTGATGGGCATTCGCGGGCACATTTGTTGCAGTTTTCACAAAAATTCTGCAGCCCGAAATCAATTGGCTTGTCATGTGCCAATGGCATGTCTGTGGTGATGGCCCCAGATTTCAGGCGCGGACCAAGATAGGGATTTAGGATGACTTCGCCGATGCGGCTGACCTCGCCCAGCCCGCTGAGCAGCAATAGCGGCGGTTGCAGGACCTCGCCGTCCATGACGGTGTGCGCCTTGGCACTGTAGCCCAGGTTGCGAATCTGCTTTGCAATCACACCTCCAAGCAGGGAAAACCGCAGATATGCGCGCATCGATTGAGCGACGCTGATCCAGTCGTCTCCACTTGCGCCTTCCATCGTTTCAAAGCCCTGGTCGATGATGATCGAGATCGCCTGATCATGGGGCGGATCGATCGGCGCTCCGGCGGCGTCATGACTGTACCAGGCCCAGTCAGGACAGCGCGAAATGCCGACGGCGTCGACGCCCAGAAAATAGCTGGTTGCCTTGATGTTGTCTGCATTGCGTTGGACATCTGTGGGGCGGCGGCCGTTGGGGTCTGGATCGCCGTTCTGGATCAACACAAATGCGCCAAGCGCGCGGCGCTGCGCATAAGACGGTGCTGTCTTGCGAACGTAGTGGCCCCCTTTGGTGTTGTCCTGAACAGCCTTTCCCATATCGCCGAACTGGGCCCGAGCGAACATGTCAGCGCGTTTGGGAACGCGGGCAACGCGGGGTTCATCGATATAGGTTGTGGGTGTGTCCACCCGTTTGAGCCGCTCAAACGGGTGCGCGCCTTTCACGAAAGGGCGCTTGGCATAGGGGTCGCGGTTCAGTGCATTCTTTGCAAAACCTGCGCCCAGCCACCAGGCCGGCCCTTGCGTCTGGAACCAGGGTTGTTGATCGGCAGGGGCCAGGGCTTTGTCGCTCATCAGGTCCAGTGTACATGTCACCGCGGCCACCCCGAACGATGTTCCAAGGTAGGGCACCACGACGGTGTTGTCTTCGACTGTGCCCAGCCCCGAGGCCACCGTCAGCATGTTCAAATCCACGTCCGAGGCCGTCGGCGCATGCGATTTCGCATCGTATCCCAACAGCCGGATATAGTTGGCGATCACACAGGCCGTTTCGGTGGCGCGCAGGCAGGCGCGATGGGTCAAGGCATCTTCCAGCCAATCGGTGCCAGCTTCTTCGGGCAGGATATCGCGCGGATTTTCATACAGGAATACAATGGCATGTGTGTGATCGGTGATGGTTGACGGCGGGGCCTCCATGCTGTCTTTCAGCTCGGCCATGATCACATCGATCCCTGTGGCCAGTGTCTTGGTTTGGCGCGTTTTCAGATCGTGGGCCAGCCGGCCGATGTCGGGGTTGGTCGTGGGGTGATCCAGATGCGCTGCCCTCGGCAGGTCGCAGATGCCGACCATGGAGGCATCATTGAAGTAGCCAAATGCCTTAAGATGGTTCGACCGGTCTTGCCGGTCTTCGGGAATGCCAGCCTTTACCTTGTTGATCAAGCCATCGCGAAGGGCGTCCATCATTGCCTGGTATTCGCCCATGGCGTTGACAAGGCTTTCAGGTGCATCGGGCCGGCGAAAGGACAGCGGCGCCATCGGCGGGATCTGGGACACGTCGGCTGGCCGGTTGAGCCGTGCCAACCGTTCCAGCGGATAGGGACCCATGTGCACAGGCCGTTTTTTGTCCGAGAAAAACCGAAGTCCCATAGTGCGTTTTTGCCCCCTTTTACGATCGGGCGAACGATAACGAGAAGATTGCAGATGGCAAACGCATGACGAAAATTTCTTTTCTTTCGCTGGCCAATGCGCGAATTGAAAGGAATGAGACGTGTCTACATGGGACTGGCCGCACTGGCTGCCGTGGCATCCACAACGGGTATCTTCCTGTTGTCCTTGAGCTATTTCCAATCAGAGGAAACGTCAAAAGCGGCAGCCCGACTGTCGTTGTATCGCTCGACAGTCACTGCCGAGCTAGAGCGGTTTTCGCATTTGACCTATGTTCTGGCTCGCGATCCTTTTGTAATCAACGGATTTGACGCGGATGCGCACGCTGGGTTGAACGCGCGTTTGGCGGCTTTCGCGGACAAGGCTGAATTGGATGCGATCTACTTGATGCGGCCTGATGGGATGACCATTTCGGCGTCCAATGCAGGAACGCCCGCAACGTTCCTTGGGCAGAACTACGGATTCCGCCCGTATTTTCAGACGGCCCTTGAGGGAACGCAGGGGCGATTTTACGGAATCGGAGCCACCACGGGACTGCCGGGCTACTTCATTTCAGATGCTGTTCGCGGGCCAGACGGGGGCGTGCGCGGGGTTGTGGCCATCAAGATCGACTTGTCCAAGCTCGAGCGCAGCTGGCAGGCCTCGGGCGAGGCCGTGGTTCTGGCCAACAACGATGGTATCGTTTTGTTGGCATCGGACCCTGATTGGCGTTACCGGTCGCTTTTTCCGCTGACAGAGGAACAGCGCGATGACATTCATGCCGCGCGTCAATTCCCGGGACAGGACCTTGCGCCGTTGGACTGGCATGTGCCGACTGCGGGACTGGCCGAGATCAACGGAACGCGGTGGCTGCATGTGACGGCCAGTGACTTGCCACACGATTGGGCGCTGCATTATTTTGCCGGGAATGACCGTGCCGTGACGCGCAGCTCGCTTGTGACCGGTGCTGCGGTTCTGCTGGTTGGCTTGCTGATGCTCCTGTTTCAGATCCAGCGCACCCGCCGGATCGGAGCAGCCCTGCGCAGATCAGAGCAGGAAGAGGCTGATCTGCGGATGGCAAATGATCGCCTGGCCTTTGAGATCGAAGAAAGACGCACGGCTGAGAGGCGCTTGAAGCGGACGCAGGGCGAATTGGAAAGAACCAGCCGCCTGGCAGCTCTGGGGCGGCTTGCGGCCTCGGTCACGCATGAATTGGGACAACCGATTGCCGCCATGCGCAACCATTTGGCGGCGGCTGAAATCAGTGGCGGACCCAGCCCGACCTTGCCGGGTCAGATGACCTCATTGGTGGAACGCATGGAGGGGATCACCCACCAGCTTAAGTTCTTTGCCCGCTCTGGTGCCGAAGACTTTGCGACGCTTGATCTGCGCACGGCGATTCAGGCGGCCTGCTCTTTGGTTGCAGCCAATGCCGACGCCCTGGGTATAGAGATCGATCTGGACCTGCCAGATCATCCTTTGGAAGTGCGCGGCAGCCAGTTGCGGATTGAGCAGGTGATCACCAATCTGTTGCGAAATGCGTTGGACGCGGTCGAAGAGGTGCCCGACCCTCAGGTCCGGATCAGGGCGGGGCGCGCGCAAGAGACCGTCTGGCTTGAGGTCGCGGATACGGGGCATGGGCTTGGCAAAGCCACACTTGCAGATTTGCAAGAGCCTTTTGTGACAACTCGCGAGAGTGGGCGCGGCATGGGGTTGGGTCTTGCGATCTCGGCCGGGATCATCCACGACCATTCGGGCACGATGGAGGCCCACAACGCCAAGAGTGGTGGCGCAGTGTTCCTGTTGCGCTTTCCCCGCGCTGACTTGGAACAGGAGACCTAAGCTGTGAATGATCGGCCTTTTCGTGTTCTCATTGCGGATGATGACAAAGCCATGCGGCACTCGCTTGTGTCCTTGCTGGACGCTGCCGGGTGGCAGACCGAAGCAGTGGCCCGGGCGGATCTTGTGGTTGCGCGGGTTGCTGCGAATGCGCCAGATGTCATCCTGTCTGATGTGCGCATGCCTGGCATGTCCGGGCTAGAGCTTTTGCGATCCCTGCAGGGACAGGCGGCGCCGCCGATGGTGTTGATCTCTGCTCATGGGGACATTCCGATTGCCGTGCAGGCAATTCGGGACGGAGCCTACAGTTTCGTCGAAAAGCCCTATGAACCGCGCCGCCTTCTGACGATCCTTCAACACGCGGCCGAGCAGAACCGGATGCGCCGTGACAATGCTGTGCTGCGCCAAAGGTTGCTTGAACTGTCAGGTCTTGACCGGGTACTCTTGGGACACTCGGATGATATCAAGGCGTTGCGGCGCGATGTTGTTGATCTGGCGCAGACAGAAACCTCTGTTCTGATCCGGGGCGAAACCGGAACTGGCAAGGAACTTGTGGCGCGGGCCCTTCATGATCTGGGTCCACGCACCGATGCGCCGTTTCTGGCGTTGAACTGCGCCGCCTTGCCTGCCGAGGGATTTGAACGCCAGATGTTTGGCAGTGTCGATGGCGGGCAGGGAACGTTGGCTGCAGCCAACGGTGGCACGCTGTTTCTGGACGAGGTCTGCGCGTGCCCCGTTGCCGTGCAGGCCAAGCTTTTGCGTGTCATCGAAGATGGGCAACTCTGGCCGGTTGGCGCCTCTGCGCCGGTGCCTGTGAATTTGCGGGTTATTGCCGCCACAAATGAAGATCCCGATCAGGCCGTTGCGGATGGTCGATTCCGGGCCGATTTGATGTTCCGTCTGAACACTGTTGTGCTGGCGATCCCACCATTGCGCCAGCGGCGGGATGATCTGACTTTGCTGCTGACCCATTTTCTGTTGGATCAGGCGCGCGTCTATGAAATCGCGCCTCCTGATCTGTCGCGTGAAGATCTGGCGGCGCTGATGGCCCATGACTGGCCCGGAAATGTGCGCGAGCTGCGCTCTGTGGCGGAACGGCGCGTTCTTTCGGCGCGGCGTGGTGCGGGCTCCATTGCGGCGGCGTTGCGCCCCGATCAAAGCGCCGAAGAGGTGCCGGACACCCTACGTGAGGCCGTTGCTGCCTTTGAACGAGAGCTGATCGGAAAGGCCATTCGTGCCCATCAGGGCCGCATGGATGCAGTGGCCGAGGCGCTTGGAATCGGGCGGCGCACGCTGAATGAAAAGATCGTCAAACTGGGTCTGGATAAGGACGCCCTGCTTTAGAGGCCAGTGTCTCTGCGGATGTCCGCAGGACAGAAAATCACCTGCATGCGGTTTTCTTCATGTTCAAACCGCCCGCAATTGTGGATGCTGTGCGCACCGATATTGCATGACCTAGGGAGGAAACCCATGCAAAAAGTATTCAGCCGCACACTTGCGGTAGGCCTTGCCGCGTGCTTTGCGACCGAAGCACTGGCAACAGAATGGAACGTGTCATTGTGGGGCAAGCGCCGCGCCTTCACCGAGCACGTGGAAAAGCTGGCAGAACTGGTCAGCGACAAGACAGCTGGCGAGTTCACGTTGAACCTGTCCTATGGCGGCCTGTCGAAAAACCGTGAAAACCTGGATGGGATTTCGATCGGGGCCTTCGAAATGGCGCAGTTCTGCGCGGGCTATCACGCGGACAAGAACCCCTCGATCACCGTTCTGGAACTGCCGTTCCTTGGCGTTAGCTCGCTTGAGCAAGAGATCGCCCTGTCGATGGCGGTGTACCAGCATCCGGCAACTGTTGCGGACCTGAACCGCTGGAATGCGACCTTGCTGATGCCATCGCCCCTGCCGCAGTACAATGTCGTTGGGACAGGCGACGCGCCCACGGCTTTGGCCGATTTTGCCGGTCTGACCGTGCGTGCCACCGGCGGCATTGGTGCGGCCATGTCGTCGATTGGCGCGGTTCCGACCTCGATGTCCGCGACAGAGGTGCGTCAGGCGATGGACAGTGGGGTGGTCAAGGCAGTCAGCTTTGCGCCGCATGCGCATATGTCGTTTGGCACCATTGAAAACGGGAAATGGTGGACCACCAACCTGAATCCCGGCACTGTGAACTGCCCCGTTGTCGTGAACAGTGACGCGCTGGCCGATCTGTCAGATGCGCACCGCGCGGCCTTGTTGGACTCAGTTGACGAAGCGCTTGCGCATTACGTCGACAACTACAACAACAACACCATGTCGCAATGGGGTCCCGAGCTCGAAGCGCGTGGCATTGCAAGCGTGACCTTCAGCGATGCTGAAATTGCCGCGTTCAAAGACGCCGCGGCAGCCCCCGCTGCTGCCGCCTGGATTGAGGCAAACACCGCCCGCGGTTTGCCTGCGCAAGAGCTGTACGATCTTGTGACCGGCATGATCGCCGAAGGCATGTAAATCAGGGCGTCCTGCGCGGCGGGCTGTTGCCGCGCAGGATTTTCGTCTGAATTTCAATGACTTGAAAGGAGGGACATCGTGGCCGGTGCATCCCTTGTGCTATCTGACGACAGTTTTCTGTCGCGCGTGGATCGCACGCTCTACCGATTGGAGGGCTACCTTGCCCTCGTCAGTGGTCTGGCGGTCTTTAGCTTGATGGTCTTGGCCGTGGTTTCGGTCAGCGGGCGAAATTTCTTTGCCTCTCCTTTGCCGGGATACGTGGACTGGATCGAGCAGATTATGCCGCTGATTGCCTTTATGGGGGTCGCTTACACGCAGCGCGACGGTGGACATATTCGCATGGACATTCTGGTGGGGCAACTGCGCGGGCGCACGTTGTACTGCGCGGAACTGCTGACAACCCTCTTGATCCTGTTGTTGATGGTTCTTCTGGTCTGGGGAACCTGGGCGCATTTTCTGCGCAGCTTTGATTTTACGGCACCCCTGTGGAGCCGTGACAGCACCATGGACATTGCTTTGCCGATCTGGCCCGCAAAACTGGTTGTGCCTGTCGCCTTTGCGGTGTTGAGCCTGCGTTTGGCGTTGCAGGCCTGGGCATATGTCCGTGCGATCGTTCGCCCTGACCAACCTGCGGTCGCGGTGCCGATGATTGCGGATGCCGCAACCCAGGCTGCGATGGAAGCCGATCAGCTGACCGGTCAGGAAAAGAAGGATACGGCTCGATGACCTCGATAGAAATCGGCCTCTGGGTCACCGGCGGCATGCTGGTTTTTGTGGTTCTTGGCATGCGGGTGGCCTTTGCCGCAGGGCTGGCTGGGATGATAGGTCTGATCTGGATTTTCTGGTCAAAGAAGGGCATGGACCCCGAGGACTTTGGCTGGGCGCTGACCGTGGCGGTGAAAACCGCAGGTCAGGTGCCGCACTCGAAGATTGCAAGCCAGGCGCTCAGCCTGATCCCGACGTTTATCCTGATTGGATACCTGGCCTACTATGCGGGGTTGACGCGGGCGCTTTTCGAAGCGGCAAAGCGCTGGATTGCCTGGGTGCCGGGTGGGCTTGCGGTGTCTACGGTCTTTGCAACGGCGGGTTTTGCGGCGGTGTCTGGGGCCTCGGTGGCAACGGCGGCCGTTTTCGCTCGCATTGCGATCCCTGAAATGTTGAAGATCGGCTATGACAAAAGATTTGCCGCGGGGGTCGTGGCGGCGGGTGGCACCCTTGCCAGCCTGATCCCGCCCTCAGCGATCCTTGTGATCTATGCGATCATCGTTGAGCAGGACGTGGGCAAGCTGTTGCTGGCCGGGTTCGTGCCCGGAGCGTTTTCCGCCGTGATCTACGGTCTGCTGATCGTGGCGCTGGCCTTGGTTATCCCGAACTTTGGGCCGCCGGTCCGTGGGTTTACCTGGAAAGAGCGGTTGGTGTCGTTGCCACCGGCTCTGCCGATAGTTGCCGTCGTCGTGATCATCATCATGTTCGTTTACAACCCATTTGGCGGGGATGCCTGGGGCACGCCGACCGAGGGGGGCGCGATCGGTGCTTTCATCGTCTTTTGCATGGCAGTCTATCGTGGCATGCGTTGGAACGAATTGCGCGATGCCCTGATCGAAACCGCAAAGTTAAGCGCGATGATCTTCACCATCATATGGGGCGTGCTGATTTATGTTCGTTTCCTTGGCTTCGCGGATCTGCCCGGCGCGTTCTCGGACTGGATCACATCGCTGACCGTTTCCCCGATGTTGATATTGATCTGCATCCTGCTGGCCTATGCTGTGCTTGGCATGTTCATGGATGCGATCGGCATGCTGCTGTTGACGCTGCCTGTGGTGTACCCGGCCGTGATGGCACTGAACGGAGGTGAGTTCGTGTCAGCCGCGGACAGCACCTTTGGCATGAGCGGGCCCATGTGTGCGATCTGGTTCGGGATCCTGGTGGTGAAGATGGCCGAGTTTTGCCTGATCACGCCGCCCATCGGTCTGAACTGCTTTGTTGTTGCCGGTGTGCGAGACGATATCAGCGTGCAGGACGTGTTCCGGGGTGTGACGCCTTTTTTCATCGCTGACGCGATCACAATTGCCTTGCTGGTTGCTTTCCCGGCCATTGTGCTGTGGCTGCCAAGTCTGGTTTGATCCAGAGCGCGCATTCGGGGTAAGCAGCCTGGCTGCCCAGTTGCCTGGGCGCTGAATATTTGCGGGTTTGGTCTGATCCGGCAGTGTTGTCGGGTCAGAGGTATCTAGCGCTTTTGCAGGATTGCGTCCTCCCATGCCTGAAGGAACTGACGTTTCTTGTAGGCATCCAGAAATACCAGCAGGCCGGGCCCCAGACGAATGCGACGGAGACTGTCGTCCTCGGCGTTTCGTACCTCACCGGCGATTGTAAAGGTTGCATCTTTGGGCGGCCGTTCGGCCCAGGCCGTTTGCAAGACATGATCGACGAAATCACCAGCCAGATCCGCATCGTGGGTGGTTTTGGGGATCAGAACAGAGCGCATCATCACGGTGGTGAAATCGGTGGGCAACAAAATCTCGAACTGGTCGGCATCGGGGCGTGAACGCGCATAGCTGCCAAGCACGTTGTAGGCGATCGACAATTCCCCGCTGGCAACGCCGTTGATCATGTCCGAAGAGCAGCAAAACAGGCGGGCGTTGAGACTGCCCATCACCTCGGTCAGGCGCCAATAGGTTTCGGAGGTTCGTGCATCTTGCGTGGCAAAAAGATAGCCCAGTCCGGACAGACGCAGATCGTAGGTGCCAACGCGATTCATGAACCGGTCCGGGTGTTTGCGCATCAAGGCTATCAAATCCTGACGTGTTCGTGGCATTGTCAGGCCCTGAAAAGCCGCGCGCGACACAACGATCGAAGCGGGTTCCTGTGTAAAGGCAAAGACGTGATCCCGCCAGCGTGCCCATTCAGGCAACGCGTCTGTCGCGTCAGAATTGTGCGCATGGGCAAACCCGTCATTGGCCAGCTTGGTCTGCAAATCCATCGCGCTTGAAATGGCGATGTCAAAGGCTGCGCCTTCGTCACGGAGGGCCTTCATCAATTCGCCCGAGCTGACGGCAACATAGTCTACGGCCGTGTTCGGGGTCTGATCCAGATAGCCAAGGATCACTGGCGCAAACAGATCAATGTCGGCAGTCGAGATCACATTGAGCACAGTGGCCGCATTGTCCGGCCCGAACTGCACCCGGGCTTCGATCTCAAAGGCCATTGCTGGAGCGGCCGCCATCAGGCAGAGGGAAATGAGAGCGTGACGCATGCGCCCGGTCCTTTTCTGTTGTTGGCAATCTCGACGCCGCCTCCATGGGCAAGCGCCACCTCATTAGCGATCGTCAGTCCAAGACCGGATCCGATAATGCCTTCGGCATTGCTTCCGCGTGCGAAGCGGCGGGTCAGACGATCGCGGCCTTCGGCGGGAAAACCTTTGCCCTGATCTTGCACTCCGAGAAGAACTTGGTTTTCCAGTCGCCGGACCGAGACCACGACTGTCCCCTCGGCCGGAGAAAACTTGATGGCATTGTCCAAGAGGTTGCGCAGCGCATTCTGGATCAGGATCGTATCGCCGCTGATCATTGCCCCGCTGGTGCTGTCGAGGACAAGATCGATGTCGCGCAGTTCCGCCAGGGGGTGCAGACGGTCAACCATTTCGGCGGCCAGCTGCCCGACATCGAGAGCGCTGTGTTCAAGGTTGTCGGATCGAAACGTCACCATGGCATGATCCAGCAGTTGCCCGGCGGCGCGGCTGCTTTCATCGATGGCTCGGATCATCTCGCGCAGGGCGGCACGGTTTTCTTCCTTGTCGACACGGCGCAAGGTGATGTCGGCCTGTGTGCGCACTGTGGCCAATGGCGTTCGAACCCTGTGTGCCGCTTCGGCGATGAACTCCTCAGAGCGTGCAAGCGAAACCTTGAGACGCTCCATGAAACGGTTCAAAGCCGCGACAAGCGTCACCATCTCGCTTGGGACTGGGGCGGCGACCGGACGCAGGTCCTGTGGGCCGCGTCGCCCAACTGAAACAGCCAGCCTCTCAAGCGGGCGTATCGCCGAGCGCGATGCCAGCGCGGCAAGCCCGGCGGCCGCAAGAAAAAAGCCAAGCCCGATCGTCGCGGCAATGGACGAGATCCGTTCAAGCGTTTCGCGCTGTCCATTTCGGGTCTGCGCAATGATCACAGTCAGCTTTGTTGGTCGACCCGAGATGGACAGCAATCGGCTAAGCGCCACAACGCGCACCGGTTCGTCCAGGTAGTCACGGGTTTCAAACCGCGCCTCACCCAGACCGCGCACGTCTTCCAGGTCACTGTACCCGGTGATGAAGTCGGCCCCAAACCGCACCGCGTAAAAAACGCGGTCGTCTGACAGGTTGCCCAGCATTGAAAAGGCCGAATAGGGCAGATCAAGAACCAGCTCTCCTTGCCGCACGGCACTGGCATCCAGAATTGAGGTTGCCGAGGCCAACAATATGTTGTCCTGGCTTTCCTCTGCCAACTGTCGCGCCAGGCTTTGCACGATGAAGAACAGCGCCACGGCCAGCAAGGCTGCTCCTGCCAAGAGCGAAACCATGAGGCGACGCTGGATCGAGCCCTTTGCGGTGACCATGGTCATGGTAAGGTCAGCCGATAGCCCAGCCCGCGGACGGTTTCTATCACCACGTCCGAGCCGCGCAGATGGCGGCGCAGGCGGGCCACATAGACCTCGATCGCGTTCTCGCTGACCTCTTCATCGTAGGAAAACAGGCGATCCAACAACTTGGCCTTTGGGAATATCTGTCCGGGCGCGTTGGCGAAAACCTCAAGCAGGCGCAGTTCCCGGTTGCGCAGCGTTATGATTGTGTCGCCGATTTGCAATGTGCCGGCAAGCGAATCAAACTGCGCGCGGCCAAGCGTTTTCAGGTTCCGTGCCGCCCCAACACGCCGGCGCAGAACGGCTCTGCAGCGCGCTTCCAGTTCGGCGAAATCGAACGGCTTGGTGATATAGTCATCCGCCCCAAGGTCCAGCACGCCGACCCTGTCCGAGACCTCGGACCGTGCCGTCAGCACGATGACAGGTGTTGCATCCGCGTGTGTTCGGTGTGTTTCAAGAAAGGTCCGTCCATCGCCGTCGGGCAGCATAATATCCAGCAAAATCAGATCGTAATCAGTCGTTGCTGTGAAATCGGCTGCGCTGCTCAGGCTGTTGGCGTGGTCAACGACATGCCCATCCAGCGAAAGCCGGTCCAGCGCAGCGCGTGCGAGGTGCTCGTTGTCCTCGATCAAGAGGTACCGCATCTGCGCCATTCCTTCCTGTGTACGTGTGGGTGGCGGTGTCAGGTCCATGTCAGCTTTGTCAGCTTTAGTCCCAATTGATGAGCGGTCAGGAGAGCCGCTGTCAACATGGAGGAGAGAATGAAAACTTTTGCATTTGGCCGGCGCGCGATGATCGCCGCGGCAACCGCTGCCATGGCGCTTGGCTCGCCGGTTCTGGCCGGCGGGCACCAGGTCGTCGACAAGATCCACTTCCTGATCCCAGGCGGCGCTGGCGGCGGCTGGGACGGCACGGCACGTGGCACCGGAGAGGCGCTGACAGGCGCGGGGCTTGTGGGCAGCGCATCGTATGAAAACATGTCTGGTGGTGGCGGTGGCAAAGCCATTGGTTATCTGATTGAAAACGCCGATAGCAACCATGGCACCTTGATGGTCAACTCGACCCCCATCGTGATCCGGTCGCTGACCGGTGTGTTCCCACACAATTTCCGTGACCTGACGCTTGTTTCGGGTACGATCGGCGACTATGCGGCGATTGTGGTTGGCAAGGACAGCGCGCTGAACAGCATGTCAGATCTTCTTGCGGCCTACGACGCTGATCCCAACGGTACAGCGATTGGCGGCGGCTCGGTTCCGGGCGGGATGGATCACCTCGTGGCAGCCATGGTCATGGAAGCCGCTGGCAAGGATGCTCTGAACGTAAAATACATCCCCTATGACGCCGGCGGCAAGGCCATGGCAGCGCTGCTGTCTGGTGAAATCAAGGCGCTCTCAACGGGCTTCTCGGAAGCGGTTGCGCTGGCGCAGGCAGGTGAGGTGAAAATCCTTGGTGTCACCTCTGATGCACGCGTGGACGCCTATGGGGATGCCCCCACAATGATGGAACAGGGCATCGACACGACGTTTGTCAACTGGCGTGGGTTCTTCGCGGCTCCGGGCCTGCCTGACGACAAGCTGGCCATGTACCAGGATGCCATCATGAAGATGTATGACACTCCGGAGTGGGAGGCCGTGCGCGCCCGCAATGGCTGGGTCAACATTCATAACTCGGGCGATGATTTCAAAACCTTCCTAGAAGGCCAGGAAAAGGTCATCGGCGACCTGATGAAGAAACTCGGGTTCCTGTAAATCAACAGTGACCTGACGCACCGGCCCTTGCTTCACTGGGCCGGTGTTCTGTTTCCCAAGGAGAAAAGTGATGGCACTTGACCGCTGGATTGCCCTTGTCATTCTGGGCATCACGCTGGCCTATGGCTACGCGGCCTTTTTCACGATGGACGGCAGCCTGCCACCATTCATGCGCCGCAATCCAATCTGGCCGAGCACCTTTCCAAAGGTCCTGGCCGTTTTGGCGATTGTCACCTCGCTCGTGATCGTTCTGGGGCTTGAGAAATCCCCGGGTCCTTCAAAGGCCCCCGACATCGATTACACGCGACTGGGGGACTACAACCTTTGGCAGGCGATTTTTCTGCTGGGTTTGATGGTGGCCTATGCTGTGCTTCTGCGGCCTCTGGGGTTTATCGGATCGACCATCGGCTTTCTGTCTGTTGGTGCAATCATCCTTGGGGAACGACGCTTTTTTGTGCTGATCCCGGTTGCGGCCACGGCAACCTTTGTCGTCTGGTACCTGGTCGAGCAGGTGTTGGGCATATTCTTGCGGCCTTGGCCATTTTTTATCTGATCGGAGGCTGACATGATCGAAGGACTTCTAATCGGCCTCGGCGCGGCCTTTTCCATCACCAATCTGGCAATGGTCATCGCAGGCTGCCTGATCGGCACCTTCATCGGAATGTTGCCGGGCCTGGGCCCGATGTCGATCATCGCCATCATGATACCTGTGGCCATCACTATCGGAGATCCGTCCGCGGCGTTGATCTTGCTGGCAGGTGTGTATTACGGCGCGATCTTTGGGGGGTCTACATCTTCTATCCTGCTGAACGCACCCGGTGTCGCAGGCACTGTCGCGACCAGCTTTGACGGCTATCCAATGGCCCGCAAGGGGCAGGCGGGAAAGGCCCTAACGGTTGCCGCGATCGCGTCGTTTTGTGGTGGCACGATCGGGGCCATCCTGCTGATGGTCTTTGCGCCGATGTTGTCGTCCGTAGCGCTGCTTTTTCATTCGGCAGAGTACTTTGCATTGATGGTTGTCGGCCTGTCTGCGATTGCCGCTTTTGCCGGAACGGGAAATGTCGCCAAGGCTGTGTTGATGACCTTGTTGGGGCTGATCATGGCGACCGTGGGTGAGGGTGCGCTGTTCAACATGCCGCGCTTCACAATGGGGTTGATGGATCTTCAGTCTGGCTTCAGCTTCATCACTCTGGCCATGGCGATGTTTGCCCTTCCGGAGGCGATTTTTCTGGTGCTTAACCCGGCGCGTTCGGTGCAGGGCAGCAGCGGCAAGATCGAGAACCTGCGCATCACCCGGGAAGAGGGCCGAAAGATTGCGCCTGTCATCGGGCGGCAGTCGATCCAGGGGTTCTTTATTGGCGTGTTGCCGGGGGCAGGGGCCACGATTGCATCCTTTCTGGGCTATGCCGTTGAACGCAACATAGCCACGAAGGAAGAACAGGCCGAATTTGGCAACGGCTCTGTCAAGGGGCTTGCCGCGCCTGAGACCGCCAACAACGCTGCCTGTACAGGCTCTTTCGTGCCGCTTTTGACACTGGGCATCCCGGGGTCGGGGACAACGGCCATTTTGCTGGGGGCGTTGATCGCGCTGAATGTGACACCCGGACCCCGGCTGATGCTGGATGAGCCGCAGATCTTCTGGGCGGTGATCATATCAATGTATATTGGCAACCTGGTTCTGTTGGTTCTCAATCTGCCGTTGATCCCCTATATCGCCAAAGTGCTGGCCATTCCGCGCAATTATCTAATCCCGTTCATCCTGTTTTTCACATTGATGGGCAGCTATATCGGGCAGAACAATGCGACAGAGCTGCTGATCCTTGTGGGCATGGGGGTTGCGGCGACAGTTTTGCGCTTTGCAGACTATCCCTTGGCGCCCTTGTTGATCGGCTTCATCCTTGGCCGGATGCTGGAAGACAACTTTTCGCGCTCGATGCAGTTGTACGACGGGATCGGGTTCATCTTCGACCGACCCATGACGCTTGGTTTGCTTGCGATCGCCATTCTGCTTGTTGTTGTCCCCAGCTATCGTGCCCGACGGGCCCGGGCACGGGCGCAGGGTGTGGCTGATGGTGACTAAGCCCCTTGCGGGGGTCCGGGTGCTGGACCTCACCAATGTTCTGGCCGGTCCCTACTGCTGTTACCAGCTGGCGTTGTTGGGGGCCGAGGTCATCAAGGTCGAGCGCCCCTCGGGCGGTGATCTGGCCCGCGAGCTTGGCGCGGATGCGGCGCGCAATTCAGCCGGCATGGGCATTTCCTTTCTTGCTCAGAATGCGGGCAAGAAATCCGTCACACTTGACCTTAAGGCAGCGCGCGGCAAGGCGCTGCTCAGGTCGTTGGCGCGAGACGCGGATGTTGTGGTCGAAAACTTTAGGCCAGGGGTTATGGCGCGTCTGGACTTGGGCCCGGATGTGCTGCGCAGCGAAAATCCGACCCTGATCTACTGTGCCATCAGCGGCTTCGGCCAGACCGGGCCATGGCGTGATCAGCCGGCCTATGACCAGATCGTGCAGGGCGTGAGCGGCGTCATGTCGATCACCGGAGACGGCGACAGCGCTCCGCTGCGGGTGGGGTACCCGCTTGCTGATACCATTGGCGGCATGACCGCGGCCTTTGCCATTGCCGCAGCACTGTCGGCCAAGCCCCGAGGGGCCGTTCTGGACATTTCGATGACCGAGGCAGTGATCTCGACAATGGGTTGGGTTGTCTCGAACCTGCTGGTTGGCGACGTTCAGCCTCAAGCGCGCGGAAACGAGAACATGACCTCGGCGCCATCCGGGACTTTTGCGACGGCTGACAAGCCGATCAACATTGCGGCCAACCGCGATGTCCAGTGGCGGACGCTGGCCTGTCACCTTGGGCGCGACGACCTGCTGGACAATCCGCTCTACAGCACCCGTGAGCATCGCAAGGCCAACCGGTATCGGCTGAAAGCGGAGCTGGAAAAGAACCTTGGGACCCGCGGCGCGGCGCATTGGGTAAAGGTGCTCAATGATGTCGGTGTTCCGACCGGGCCCGTTCTCTCTGTGCAGGACGTTCTGGCGACCGACCAGATGTGCGGGCGCGGATTGATTGCCGATGTGACCTGTGGGACCGAGACGCTGAAGCTGGCGGGATCGCCCGTTGTTGTGAATGGGCAGCGCCCGGTGCCAGAGACTGCGCCGCCAACGCTTGGCCAGGACAACGATGAGGTGTGGGGCGCCCTTGGGCTTAGCGCGGCCGACATGACCGCATTGCGAAACGAGGGGGTCATATGAGCGACGTTTCGGATTGGTGGCGCACCTCGATCATCAACATGGAGCCGGGACGGATTTCGTTGCGCGGCACGCCCATTGAGGACCTGATCGGCACGCTGTCCTTCCCCGAGATGATTTGGGTTATGGTGCGCGGTGACCGTCCTTCGGCGGCCCAGGCCCGGTTGTTTGAGGCAGCACTCGTCTCGGCGGTGGACCATGGTCCGCAAGCGCCCTCTATCGCGGCGGCGCGGATGGCGGTGACCTGCGGACTGGATCTGAACAATGCCCTGGCCAGTGGCGTGAACATGCTGGGCGATGTGCACGGCGGAGCCGGCGAACAAGCGGTAGAGCTGTTTTATCTCATTCAAGACACGCCGGGCGATATCGAAGCTACTCTGCAAAGATGGACCGACCTGCACGGATGCCACATTCCGGGGTTCGGCCATCGTTTCCATCGTCCTGTCGATCCGCGTGCACCGCGCCTGATGGGTCTGGTCGAAAAGGCGGTGGCGGCGGGGACATGCAGCGGGGTTTACAGGACCATCGGACTGCAGATCGAAGAGATCCTGGCAACGCGAAAATCGCGTCCCATACCGATGAACATAGACGGTGCCACAGCTGTGATTTACGCAGAGCTTGGCTTTGCGCCTCCTTTGGCGCGGGGGCTGTTCTGCCTGTCACGGTCTGTTGGAATTCTTGCCCACGCCTGGGAACAAATGCAGCAGGGGGGACGCAACAAGGGGCCGACACCTCCGAAATACCGCTGGACCTACGACGGCGCCTGACGAACCCCGGGGGCAATCAAACGCTGGCAAAGGCGTTTTGCACCCGCGTGCAAAAAAACGTTGCACGCGGGTGCAAAATTGCTCATGGTCAAGGGCAACGAAGAATCGAGGAGGGGCGTATGCTCCGCGTAGGACTGCTGGGCGCCGGACGAATTGGCGCTGTCCATGCCAAGACGATCAGCGCGCATCCGGGCAGCCGTCTGGATGCTGTTGCAGATGTCGTGGTTGAAAACGCTCAGTCTTTGTCCGCGGAGTTTGGGGCAGAAGCGCGCAGCGTGAACGCCGTCATTGACGATCCATCGATTGACGCGGTGCTTGTGGCGACCTCGACCAATACGCATTCTGACCTTATCGAAGCGGCAACCTCTGCGGGCAAAGCTGTTCTGTGTGAAAAGCCGGTTGATCTAAGCCTGCGGCGTGCAGTGGCCTGTCAAAAGGCGGCAAACGCGAGTGGGCAGCCTGTGATGATCGGCTTCAACCGACGGTTTGATCCTAACTTTCGGGCGCTGAAGTCGGCGTTGCAGGCAGATGAGATTGGCAAGGCTGAATTGCTGTCGATCACCTCATTCGATCCGGCGCCTCCCCCTGTGGAATACATCAAGGTTTCGGGCGGTTTGTTCCGTGACATGATGATCCATGATTTCGATATGGCCCAGTATTTGCTGGATGGTCTGCCCGAAACGGTGATGGCCACCGGTACGTCGTTGGTTGATCCGGAGATTGGCGCAGCGGGCGACGTCGATACAGCCGTGGTCACCCTGACATATGCCGATGGGCGTATTGCGGCGATCAAAAATTCGCGGCGCGCAGCGTTCGGGTATGATCAGCGTATCGAAGTGCTGGGCGCGTCAGGGATGTTGCAGGCGGGTAATGTTTTGGAAAATTCCCTTGTCAAATCGACTGCGCAGGGCGTGACTGGTGCCAAGCCAACATATTTTTTCCTGGAACGCTACATGGCGGCGTATCAGGCGGAGTGGGCAGAGTTTGTCGATGCGGTGGTTACACAGCGCCCGGTCCCGGTGACGCTTGATGATGGGGTGGCAGCTTTGGCCATGGCCGAGGCGGCAACGCTTTCAAAAGCCCAAGGGCGACCGGTACAACTGACGGAGGTATATTCAGGCGCGACCTAGCGCTTGGTGAAAGGCGTTGCATGGCTCGAAACACGCAAGCAACGTAAGATATTCGGTCTTAACCAACCGATAACTTTGGGGCCGCAAGGTCCCGGTGAAAATCAAACCAACGGGAGGAATGGAATGACTTCACTCATGAAAAAACTGGCACTGGCGGCGACAGTTGCTGCAGCGCCGCTGCTGGCGGCGGGAACCGTATCTGCCGAAGGCGAAAAATACATTCTGGTCAGCCACGCACCTGACAGCGACAGCTGGTGGAACACCATCAAGAACGGCATTGCCCTTGCGGGTGACCAGATGGGCGTCGATGTCGAGTATCGCAACCCGCCAACCGGTGACCTGGCTGACATGGCCCGCATCATTGAACAGGCGGCGGCAAGCGGACCAAACGGTATCATCACGACCCTGGCGGATTATGATGTGTTGTCTGGCGCGATCAAGGATGCAGTGGCCAGCGGTGTTGACGTCATCATCATGAACTCAGGTTCACCCGATCAGGCGCGCGAAGTCGGTGCGCTGATGTATGTCGGGCAGCCCGAGTATGATGCCGGATATGCTGCGGGTCTGCGCGCCAAGGGCGATGGGGTTGGCAGCTTCCTGTGTGTGAACCACTACATCAATTCGCCCTCCTCAACCGAGCGTTGCCAAGGCTTTGCAGATGGTCTGGGTGTGGATCTGGGCAATCAGATGATCGACTCCGGACAAGATCCGGCAGAAGTCAAGAACCGTGTTCTGGCCTATCTGAATGCCAACCCGGATACCGATGCTGTTCTGACACTTGGGCCAACCTCGGCTGATCCGACCATCCTGGCGCTCGAAGAAAACGGCATGGCGGGCGACATTTACTTCGGCACCTTCGATTTGGGTGATGAGATCGTCAAAGGCCTGAAGGCGGGCATCATCAACTGGGGTATCGACCAGCAGCCCTTCCTGCAGGCCTATCTGCCAGTTGTGGTTCTGACCAACTACCACCGTTATGGCGTGCTGCCGGGCAACAACATCAATTCGGGTCCTGGCTTTGTCACCGCAGACGGCCTGACCCTTGTTGAGCAGTTCGCGGGCGAATATCGCTAACTGAGCACTCCTTCAGAGGCGGCGCCCCGTGCGCCGCCTTACCACCCCCAAATCATCCCCAAATTGCACACCCATGGAGGCCTCCATGTCCGATGCGACCACCTCGGGCGTCGACGAACGTATTAAGCAACAGTCTCGTTTACGCCGCGCCCTTATCCGCCCAGAGCTGGGTGGGATTTGTGGCACCATCATCGTTTTTCTGTTGTTTTTCATCTTCGCTGGCGACAGTGGCATGTTCAACGCGCAGGGCGTGATGAACTGGAGCGTTGTCTCGGCGCAGTTCATGATCATTGCGGTGGGCGCCTGCTTGCTGATGATTGCCGGAGAGTTCGATCTTTCGGTCGGATCAATGATTGGGTTTTCGGGCATGATGATCGCGATTTTCGGCGTGACGCTGGGGTGGCCGATCTGGATGGCAATCACCGTGACCTTTGTGATCGCGCTGGCCATCGGCTGGTTGAACGGTATCATTGTTGTGCGCACTGGCCTGCCCAGCTTTATCGTGACGCTGGCTTTCCTGTTCATTCTGCGTGGCTTCACGATTTTCCTGCCTCAGGTGATTGAGCGCAAGACCATTATCGGTGGCATCCGCGACGCCTCTGAAGGCGATTGGATGGGCGCGCTTTTCGGAGGCAAGATTCTGGGCGGCGTCTTCACCTGGATGGGCGAGGCCGGCATCATTGCCGTCTTTGAACGTGGCACACGTGCCGGGCAACCGGTGGTTGACGGCGTGCCAATGCTGATTGTCTGGGCGCTTGTGCTGGTCATCCTTGGTCACATCCTGCTGACGCGCACACAGTTCGGAAACTGGATCTTCGCAAGTGGTGGCGACGCCGAGGCAGCCAGAAACTCAGGCGTTCCCGTCAATCGGGTCAAGATCTCCATGTTCATGCTGACGGCCTTTTGCGCGACGGTCTTTGCGACCTGTCAGGTGATGGAGTTCGGCTCTGCCGGCGCCGACCGAGGTCTGTTGAAAGAATTTGAGGCGATCATCGCCGTGGTCATCGGAGGGGCGCTTTTGACCGGAGGCTACGGGTCGGTGATTGGCGCGGCCTTGGGCGCATTGATCTTTGGTGTGGTCCAGCAGGGGCTGTTCTTTGCCGGCGTAGAAAGCTCTCTTTTCCGGGTGTTTCTTGGCGTGATCCTTTTGGGCGCGGTCATCCTGAACACCTACATTCGCCGCATCATCACAGGGGAGCGTTGATCATGACCGAACCCATCATTCAGATGAAAAATATCGAAAAGCACTTTGGCAGCGTGATCGCCTTGGCCGGTGTGTCGGTTGATGTCCATCCCGGCGAATGCCACTGCCTTCTGGGCGACAACGGGGCAGGTAAGTCAACATTTATCAAGACCATGTCCGGTGTTCATAAGCCGACCCACGGAGAAATCTACTTTGAGGGTGCGCCTCTGCATTTCAACGATCCGCGTGATGCGATTGCTGCGGGCATCGCCACGGTCCACCAGCATTTGGCGATGATCCCGCTGATGTCGGTCAGTCGGAATTTCTTCATGGGCAACGAGCCGATCCGCAAAGTCGGCCCGCTGAAGCTGTTTGATCATGACTATGCCAATCGAGTGACCATGGACGAGATGCGCAAGATGGGCATCAATCTGCGCGGACCGGATCAGGCCGTCGGGACCCTTTCTGGCGGCGAGCGCCAGACCGTTGCAATTGCCCGCGCGGTGCACTTTGGCGCCAAGGTTCTGATCCTTGATGAACCAACGTCGGCCTTGGGCGTCCGCCAGACGGCGAATGTATTGGCGACCATCGACAAGGTGCGCAAACAGGGAATTGCAGTGGTTTTCATCACGCATAACGTGCGCCACGCCCTTGCCGTTGGGGATCAGTTCACCGTGCTCAACCGCGGCAAGACACTGGGCACCGCAAAACGCGGTGAGATTTCGCCCGACGAATTGCAGGATCTCATGGCGGGTGGCCAGGAAATGGCCACGCTGGAAGGATCGCTGGGCGGTACCGTTTAGATCTGGCGGCCTGATAAGGCCTTGGCAGGGACCGCTGCCAAGGCCATAACGGTCAGGACGTGGCGGAACGGGCCGGTTCGAGCCAGCCTTGACCATCTGTCACAATAACTGAAGACGACCAACAGAAAGACCCCGGACATGAGCGTGAAAATCGGCATCTCTCCGATCGCGTGGCAAAACGACGATCTTCCGGATCTGACGGCCAAGTTCACGATGGAGCAAGCCCTGCAAGAGGCCCGGCAGATCGGGTACACTGGCGTTGAACGGGGCCGACGGATGCCGCAAGACACCGAGGGCCTGCGCCATTACCTGTCGCAAAATGATCTGTCGCTTTGCGGGGGGTGGTGCTCTGGCAATCTCATGGGTGCAGAGGTTGCAGATGAGATTGCCGCGATCGCTGCGCAGGTTGATCAGTTTGTCGCGCTTCGCGCGCCATGCCTGGTCTACGCCGAATGTTCGAACACGGTTCAAGGACAGATCGGCACGCCCGTGAACAATCGCCCCAAGCTGTCGCGTGACGAGGTGACGGCCTATGCTGCCAAGCTGTCTGAGGTGGCGAAATGGACCGCCGAGCAGGGGCTTTCGTTATCCTATCACCACCACATGGGCTCGATGATTGAGGACGAAGACGACATTAATTGGCTGATGGAGAGCAGCTCGGACGAGGTGAGCTTGCTGTTTGATACGGGGCATCTTCAGTTTGCCGGTGCCGATGTCTTGCGGGTCTTGGACCGCTGGGGGCACAGGGTCGAACACGTACATTTCAAGGATGTGCGGGCGGATGTGACAAGCAGAATGCGCGCCGAAAACCGCAGTTTTCTGGAGGGCGTCATCGCGGGCGCATTTACTGTTCCAGGCGATCCCGAAGGCTGCATCGATTTTCAGGCCGTGACACATGCGCTAAAGCAGGGGGATTATAGCGGCTGGATCGTGGTCGAAGCCGAACAGGATCCGGCCAAGGCCAATCCGTACCGGTATTCAAAGATGGGTTATGACCACATTGTGGACATCTGCGGACTGTCTGGCCTGCAGGTTGCGGCATAGACCGATGTTTTCGTTGCGCCACCCGATCATGCGGCCCCTCTGGCGCAGATTGGCGCTGACCGCGCTCAGCATCGGTTGGTCGGTGATGGAACTGACGCTTGGCAATTTTCTTTGGGCTGCCGTCTTTGGCGTTATCGCTTTTTACTGCGTGATCGAGTTCTTCGTGCGCTTTGATCCGCAAAACTACAAGGACATGCCATGACGAACCTGCTGCACAAACCCTTTGGCACCCATGGAAAGGTGCACGCAATCACCCCGCAAACGGCAGGTTGGCGGTATGTCGGCTTTTCCGTGTACCGATTGCGGCCTGGCGATAGTGCGCAAGAACTGACCGGCACAAACGAGGTGATCCTTGTCATGATTGAAGGCAAAGCCTGGATCAGTGGCGCAGATCAGGACTGGGGCCTTTTGGGTGATCGCATGTCGGTCTTCGAAAAAAGCGCTCCGCATTGCCTCTATTTGCCAAACGGTGCCGAGTGGCGGGCTGTGGCGGAAACCGACTGCACGATCGCTGTCTGTGCCGCTCCTGGCAAAGGCGGCCACGAGGCGCGGTTGATTGGCCCAGAGGGCATAACCCTGACCGAGCGCGGCAAGGGCACCAATACCCGCTACATCAACAATATCGCGATGGAAAACGAAGATTATTGCGACTCCTTGTTGGTAACAGAGGTCTTTACCCCTGCGGGGCATTGGTCCTCCTTTCCCAGTCATCGCCACGATGAAGATGACTATCCTCGTATCACCTACCTTGAAGAGACCTATTACCATCGCTTGAACCCGGCAGATGGTTTCGGCATTCAACGGGTCTATACCGACGATCTGCAATTGGACGAGACGATGGCCGTGGCCGACGGTGATGTGGTCTGTGTGCCGCGTGGTCATCATCCCTGTGGCGCGCCTTATGGATTTGAAATGTATTATCTGAATGTCATGGCGGGGCCTTTGCGCAAATGGCGTTTTGTGCCGGCACCGGCTGTACAATGGATCATGGATCGCGATGCCTGACTTTGCCCGTTACCCTTCGTTACAAGACAAAACCGTAATCGTGACGGGTGGCGCTTCGGGGATTGGCGCGGAAACGGTTCGGGCCTTTGCCGCGCAGGGCGCGCGCGTGGGCGTGATAGATCTTGACCGCGCGGCGGGGGAAGCACTGCTGGCAGAGCTTGACGGCCCGCATGATTTTGCCTTGTGTGATCTGCGCGATATCGCAGCACTTCGTGCCGCTTTGGACCAATTGACCAGCATCCTGGGTCCTGCCAATGTTCTTGTGAACAACGCCGCTCGCGATGACCGTCACGACTGGCGCGAAGTGACTGCAGAGTATTGGGATGACCGTCAGGCGACCAACCTGCGTCATATGTTTTTTGCCATCCAGTCGGTGGCCCCGGCCATGATCGAGACTGGCGGCGGCTCTATCATCAATGTCGGATCCAATTCCTGGTTTGAAGCGGGCGGTGGATTTCCTGCCTACGGCACGGCGAAAGCCGCCGTTCATGGGCTGACGCGGACGATGGCGCGTGACCTTGGTCAGCATCGCATTCGGGTGAACACGGTCGTGCCAGGCTGGATCATGACCGAGCGTCAGAAAGAACTTTGGGCCACACCGGAGGCGCTGGAAAAGCATCGGGACCGGCAGTGCCTTCCGGATCTGATTGATCCTGTCTACGTTGCCCGAATGGTGTTGTATCTTGCGTCTGACGATGCCGCGATGTGCACCGCCAACAATTTTATGGTTGAAGCGGGCTCTATCTGAGGCGTGGCCCCCATGGCCCCGCGGATCTTGTAACGACACGTCGCAAAGGAGATTTTGGATATCTCAGTCCAAGACACGGCCGCTGGGTCACGTGCTTATGACGGGCGCGACCGGTTTGGTTGGTTCCGAGGTCCTGCGCGCGCTGCTGGGGGCTCAGGATGTGTGTCGTGTGACGTCACTCGGGCGCCGCCCAAGCGGTGAAGTCCATCCCAAACTGACAGATGTGCCGGTGCACGACTTTGGCAATTCGTCAGAACTGATGCCGCATCTTGCGGGTGTTGATACAGTGCTGCGCTGCCTTGCGACTTATACCGCAAAGGTGTCACGGGATCAGTACACCCAGATCACCGTCGATTGGCTGGAAGCGCTGTTGCGGGCAACGGAACGGAAGGCGCCCGAGGCGCATTTTGGACTGTTCTCAGCCTCTGGCGCGCGGCCCGAGGGTGGTGGGATATCGTTCGCGCTTCGAACCAAGGGCACTGCTGAAAACCGTTTGTTTGACGCCGCGCTTCCTCGGGTCTGTGCGTTTCGGCCCCGGGCGATTGCGCCGACTGTGGCCCGCGCCGTACCGACCTTCGCGGATCGAATTGCAAAGGGGCTTGTCACGCTGTTGCCGTTTACGGGGATCAGTTCCCGCGATCTTGCCAGGGCGATCCTGGTTCTGATGCGCCAACAGGGGCAGAGTATAGCCGTCTTCGAAAACAGCGATTTGCGGTCTGCTCTCGGCTAGGCAGCGCATGTCGAGATCAATTCAAGGTTGCGCGTGCGGATGTGCCATCGACACGTCCGGACGGTCTTGTGACTCTGATACGAGACAGGAAGTCGATGCGATTCTGGAATTGAACAACAGAGTGATTGGCGTGTGTCATCGCTGGTCTATCGGCTTTTTTGGTTGAAAAGTTAATGAAAGGTTAATGATTAAGGGTCTGAAAATAAATTGAAATATGAATTTTTGAGTTACGCACCTCAAAAAGTGTTGGACTTGAGGTGCGTACCTCATCTAGCCTTGGTGTGTGCCGCGATTCGGATTTGTTAAGCGGCCAACATTCTGGGAGGATTGTATGTCTTATTCGAAACTGGCCACCGTCAGCGCGATTGCACTGGCTGCCACCGGTGTCGCATCCACAGCGCAGGCCGAGGACCTGACGTTGTGCTGGGCGGCATGGGACCCAGCAAACGCGCTGGTCGAACTGTCCAAGGAATTTGAGGCCCAATCGGGCCACACCATGAACTTCGAATTTGTGCCTTGGCCGAATTTTGCAGACCGCATGCTGAATGAGTTGAACTCAGGCGGCAAGCTTTGCGATCTTCTGATTGGCGACAGTCAGTGGATTGGTGGCGGCGCAGAGAATGGCCACTATGTCAAGTTGAACGATTTCTTTGACAACGAAGGGATCAGCATGGACGATTTCGCACCCGCGACTGTCTATGCCTATTCGACCTGGCCGAAAGGCACTCCGAACTACTATGCGCTGCCGGCGATGGGGGATGCCAACGGCTGGTTCTATCGCAAGGATTGGTTTGGTCGTGAAGACATCCAGGCCGCCTACAAAGAGGCAACTGGACAGGATCTGCGTGAACCTCAGTCGCAAACAGAGATGCTGCAAATCGCCCAGTTTTTCCAGGGGCGTGAGATCGACGGCAAAACCGTTTACGGGGCTGCAATCTTTACCGAGCGTGGTTCGGAAGGGATTACTATGGGCGTGACGTCCGCGCTCTATCCTTGGGGTTTCAAGTACGAAAACACCCCCGGTCAGTATGACATGGAAGGGGCTGTCAACTCTCCCGAGGCGGTTGAGGCGCTGGAATTCTACAAGACTTTCTACGAAACAGCGACACCACCGGGGTACACAAACTCTTACATGGGTGAAAGCCTGGATGCCTTCAAGTCAGGCCAGGTGGCCATGGCGATGAACTGGTTTGCCTTTTTCCCCGGCCTCTATGCTGATCCGGTAACCGGGGGCGACAAGATCGACTTCTTTGTCAATCCGCCTCAGAACATTGCGGCATCGACATTGGGCGGTCAGGGTATTTCGGTTGTCAGCTACTCAGACAAGCAAGACGCGGCGCTCGAGTATATCAAGTGGTTCTCGGATCCGGGCGTACAGGCCAAGTGGTGGGAACTGGGCGGGTACTCGGCCCACAATGCCGTTCTTCAGGATCCCGGCTTTGTAGACAGTCAGCCGTTCGCAGGGGACTTCCTGCTGGCCATGGATGGTGTTCTCGATTTCTGGCAGGAACCGGCCTATGCCGAACTTCTGCTGGCGATGCAAAAGCGCGTCCATGACTTTGTCGTCGCAGATCAGGGCACCGCACAGGAAGCCTTGGACAAACTGATAGAAGACTGGACAGAGGTCTTCGAGGACGAGGGCAAGCTGTAAAGGCCCGCCGGGTGCGCGGGCTTTTTACCCGCGCACCGATCTTTCCGCGCTGCAGCTGCGGCGGCGCATCTTCTCAAACACAGGCGAGATCATGTCTGACAAGACACTAGATCGCGTTGCTTCGGCAACGCCCCCCCCAGTTGCGCGCAAAATCAGAGGGTTGTCGGATCGGGCGATCGCCTGGATCTTTGTGGCCCCAACGATTTTCCTGTTGCTGGCGATCAACATCTTTCCGTTGATCTGGACCATCCGGCTCAGCTTTACCAACTACAAGGCCAACCGCATCGGTCGTGAAGTCAAAGAGATCGGATTCCGCAACTATGAGCGTATCCTGACTGACAGTGACATCTGGCTGAACATGCAGGCCACGGCGCATTTCCTGATTTGGACCATCTTCTTTCAGGTGTTGATCGGGTTTGCGCTGGCTTGGTTGATCAACAAGAAGTTCAAGGGCAACGATTTGTGGACCACGATCATCGTGTTGCCGATGATGTTGTCACCGGCGGTCGTGGGGAACTTCTGGAAGTTTCTCTACCAACCCCAGATTGGCCTGTTCAATTACATCATCGCTTTTTTCACCGGCAAAGAGCCGTCAAGTTTTCAAATGTTGGGTGAGGTGAACCTGGCGCCGTGGTCCATCGTGATTGTGGACACCTGGATGTGGACGCCCTTTGTGATGCTGATCTGTCTGGCCGGTCTTCGATCCATCCCCGACTACATCTATGAAGCGGCCGAAATCGACCGCGCCAGCAAGCTGCGACAGTTCTTTACGATCACCATTCCGATGGTTTTGCCGTTCCTCATGCTGGCTGTGTTGTTCCGCGGCATTGAAAACTTCAAGATGTTTGACCTCGTGGTTCAGCTGACCGGGGGCGGCCCGGGCTCCACGACCGAGCTGACATCGATCAATCTCAAGCGCGAAGCGTTTGAGAAATGGCGCACGGGCTATGCCTCTGCCTATGCGATCATCCTGTTTGTCACGGTGTTCGGTTTGGCCAGCATCTATGTCAAAGCTTTGAACAAGGTGAAGGAAAGATGAGCCTTAGCATGTCTTCGGCGGCCACTCAGCCGATGCGCGCACCTGTTGCGCATCAGGCCGCGCAAAACCTGTCCAGGCTCATGCGTCTGGCATCCTGCCTGCGAGACGCCAGGACCCAAGGCGTGGAGAGGCCCCTGATCGGGCTGTGTCGCGCGCCTGCTTTGCGCGGGGTCCGATATGGCGTGGACCGTGCCGCCCGAAAGGTGAAATCATGAGCAGTTTCTCTGTCAACGAACCCTCGGTTCGGACCAAATGGTTCGCAGGCACATTGGTGATCCTCTATGCGATCATCACGATGATCCCGCTGGTTTGGATCGCGATGACCGGCTTTAAAAGTCCAGCTGATGCCATCAGCTATCCGCCAAAATACATCATTGGCAGCGACAGCGATGCCGGATTTCAGCCGACGCTTGAGGGCTATGTAAACCTGTTCACCACCCGCACACGACAGACGCAGGATTACCTAGAGGCCAACCCGCCCGAATCCTGGGCCGACGAGATCGTGCGCAAGTATGACATGGTCATCGTCGGTCCATCGAAATTCGGCGAGCGGTTCCTCAACTCGGTCATCATCGGGTTCGGCTCTACCTTTCTCAGCGTCTTTCTGGGCACGCTGGCGGCCTATGCCTTCAGCCGGTTCAAAATCCCCCTGGCGGATGACCTGCTGTTCTTCATCCTCTCGACCCGGATGATGCCGCCGATCGCCGTCGCAATCCCTATCTTCCTGATGTTCCGGAACCTTGGGCTTAGCGACACGCATCTTGGGATGATTCTGCTATATACGGCGGTCAACATTTCGCTGGCGGTCTGGCTTCTCAAAAGCTTCATCGACGGGATCCCGACCGAATATGAAGAGGCGGCGCTGATCGATGGCTACACCCGCTTTCAGGCCTTCTACAAGGTTGTGTTGCCGCAGGCGGCGACCGGTATCGCGTCTACTGCGATTTTCTGCCTGATCTTTGCCTGGAACGAGTACGCCTTTGCGGTGCTTCTGACCACGGCCAACGCGCAGACGGCGCCGCCGTTCATTCCTACGATCATTGGTATCGGTGGCCTTGACTGGCCCGCTATTGCCGCCGGCGTCACGCTTTTCCTGTTGCCGGTCATGGTGTTCACCATCCTGTTGCGCAAACATCTTTTGCGCGGGATCACATTCGGAGCGGTACGCAAATGACACGCTTTTTCACCGGCCTCATGCGGCTGCGGCGCGGACCGTGGGAAATGTTGGCCACCATCATCATTGCCATCGGCGTCTTCATGTTGATGCAGCCCTTTGTCATCTGGGCCTTCACCTATTCCTTTGTTGTCACACTGACCGGCACGGTGATGTTCATCATCGTCAGCCACTTCCCGGAGTAAGCATGGCGCAGATCGTCATCAAGAACCTAAAAAAGCAATTCGGGGACTTCATGGCAGTTCGCGAAAGCTCTTTCACCATCGAGGACGGAGAGTTCTTCATGCTCTTGGGCCCCTCGGGATGTGGCAAGACCACGACCCTGCGCATGATCGCCGGGCTGGAACTGCCAACAAGCGGCGAAATCTATCTGGACGGCGAAGAGATTTCGCAACGCCCCCCCTCAGAACGCGACATCGCCTTTGTGTTCCAGATGTTTGCTTTGTATCCGCATATGAACGTGCGCAGGAACATCAGCTACCCGCTGGTCAGTCAGGGCATGCCGAAGACGGCGGTGCAGGCCAAGGTCGCCGAGGTCGCCGGGATTTTGGGAATCGAAGATATTCTGGACCGCCCCGTGGGGGGGCTGTCTGGGGGGGATCGGCAGCGCGTCGCGCTTGGGCGGGCGATTGTCCGCGAACCCAAGGCCTTTATGATGGATGAACCACTGGGCGCCCTGGATGCCGAGTTCCGCGAACATATGGCCGAAGAGCTGCGGGCGCTGCATGACCGGATGGGGGCCACCACCGTCTATGTCACGCATGATCAGCTAGAGGCGATGCAAATGGGTGACAAGATTGTCGTGATGAACAACGCAGTGGTCGAACAGTTCGGCACACCACAGGAAATCTATGACAAGCCGGCCACGATGTTTGTTGCCGATTTTATCGGCTCTCCGTCGATGAATTTCCTGAAATTTCATGGCAAACTCGCTGGCGGAGCGTCGGAGGTTTCGGTGCATGATGTGCGCTGCGCCGTTCCCACGTCGCGTGAGCCATTTGAGGGGGACATGGCCTTTGGGGTCCGGCCAGAGCACATCGAACTGTCGGATGCCGCTGACTTCCGGGCCGAAGTTCTGGCGACCGAATACCTGGGCACCACGCAAATCGTCACGCTCAGGACGGCTGGGGGTGACATCAAGGCACGTATTCCATCCCATCAAGTCGCAAGAACCGGAGAAACGGTCGGGTTGAATTTCAAAGCCTCGACCGTGACACTATTTGATCGCCAATCGGGGCGCGCCTTGAAATCGGAATTGAACGAGGGGGTGCTTCATGGCTGAAGTTCAACTCAACGGTATCTCAAAGGCGTTTGGCGCGACCCGCGCTGTTCACGACATCTCGATGACCATTGGTGACGGCGATTTCGTTGTCCTGCTTGGCCCGACCGGGGCTGGCAAGACAACGACCTTGCGGTTGATCTCTGGATTGGAGACCCTCGACAGCGGATCTGTGTTCATCGGCGGTCGGGATGTTGTCAACGACACACCAGCGCAGCGCGATGTCGCCATGGTGTTCCAGCAGTATTCACTTTATCCGCATCTGACAGTCAGAGACAATCTGGCCTTTCCGCTTCGATCGCCAATTCTGAAGACACCCGAAGATGAAATCACCCGGAAAGTTCAGAAAATTGCCGAGGTTCTGCAAATCCCGCACAAGTTGGACAACAAGGCAACGGCGCTGTCTGGGGGGGAAATGCAGCGTGTCTCGATCGGGCGTGCTTTGGTGCGCAATCCGTCGATCTACCTGATGGATGAGCCGCTAAGCTCGCTCGATGCGAAACTCAGGGCTGATCTGCGGGTCGAGCTTAAGCGAATTCAGGCGGATCTTGGGTCGACCTTGCTGTATGTCACCCACGATCAGATCGAGGCCATGACCATGGCCACCCACATTGGTGTCCTCGAAGAAGGGCGGCTGGTGCAGTACGGCACTCCCAAAGAGATTTATGAAAACCCGGTCAGCGTTTATGTCGCCAGCCGCCTGGGGCTGCCGCGCATCAATATTTTGCCCTCAACCCTGTTTCCGGGGGCACACAAGGGCCCACAGATCGGGCTGCGTCCTGAACATATTCAGCAAGGCGATGGCACCGAGGCACGCGTGCTGCGGTCCGAGCACCTGGGCGATCAAACCCGTCTGCACCTAGAGGTGCAGGGGCATCCCCTCACCACGCTGACCGATCCAAATCAGCAGGTCGCCGTTGGCGCGACCATCAAGATCAATCTGCAAAATCCATTGTATTTCGACGCCTCGGGCGCGCGGATCGTCTAAAGGAGGACAACCATGGCACAATTTATAAACGCCAAAGAGGATCTGGTGACCGAAGCTATCGACGGTATATTGGCGGCCTCGGGTGGGGCGCTTTCACGGCTTGATGGCTATCCCCACATCAAGGTGGTTTTCCGAACGGGTTGGGACAAATCCAAGGTGGCGCTGGTTTCGGGCGGCGGCTCGGGTCACGAACCCGCGCACGCGGGGTTTGTCGGCAAAGGAATGCTAACGGCGGCCGTTTGCGGCGAGGTGTTCGCCTCGCCGTCGGTCGAGGCCGTTCTGGCCGGCATCCTGGCTGTAACCGGCGAAGCAGGCTGCCTGTTGATCGTCAAGAACTATACTGGGGACCGGTTGAACTTTGGCCTCGCAGCGGAACGGGCCCGGGCCCTGGGGCGCAAGGTCGAAATGGTGGTTGTTGATGATGACGTGGCACTGCCGCATCTGCCGCAGCCGCGTGGCGTCGCGGGGACGCTTTTTGTGCACAAGATTGCCGGTGCGATGGCTGAAAGCGGTGCTGATTTGCCGGCGATCGCCGCGGCGGCACAATCGGTCATCGGGCGGGTTGCCTCGATCGGCATGAGCCTCGACACCTGCACCATACCCGGAGCGACCAAGGAAGACCGGATCGGTGTGGGCAAGGCTGAGCTGGGCCTGGGCATCCACGGCGAACCAGGGGTTGAACAGGTCGATTTTTCTACTGCAATGGGTGCCATGACAACCGTCGTGGACAAGCTGCGGAATCATGCTGGCGATGGCACGACGGTTGCAATCGTCAACAATCTTGGCTCTACCACGCCGCTTGAAATGTCGGTTTTGACCCAGGGTCTGGCGGCCACCGGGCTTGTGCAGCACCTTGTTGGCCCGGCGCCGATGATGACCTCGCTCGACATGCACGGATTTTCTGTGTCGGTGATGGATGTGTCGTCCGAGGAACTAGCCGCCCTTGCCGCCCCGGTGGATATGCCTGCCTGGCCCGGTCTGATGGAGATGGTCGCACCGCTGGTTGTGGCGTTGCCAGACGGTCTGTCACCGATTGAGCCGATTCCCTCGCAGAATGAGCGCACGCGCGCGATCATTGAAAATGCTGCCGAGCTTTTGATTTCTGCCGAAGGGTCCCTGAATGCGCTGGACGCAAAATCGGGCGACGGCGACACAGGCAGCACTTTGGCCACCGCCGCACGGGCCCTCAAGGGCAATCTTGACAAAATGCCCTTGGCCGATCTGACACAGCTGTTTCCGGCCTTGGGGGATGCGTTAAGTCAAACGATGGGCGGATCGTCTGGTGTCATCCTGGCGATCTACTTCAATGCCGCGGGTGATGCCTGCGCCAATGGCGCTTCGGTTCACAATGCCTTGATGGCTGGGTTGAAGCGCGTCAGCCAAGTGGGCGGCGCCAAGGTCGGCGACCGCACCATGATTGATGCGCTTGCACCCGCTCTTGAGGCGCTGCCGCAGGGCATAGCAGAAGCGGCACAGGCTGCGCGGCGTGGTGCCGACGCAACAGCGTCGATTCACCGTGCAAAAGCGGGGCGGGCCGCGTATGTGCCAGAAGAGAATCTCAAGGGGCACAATGACCCCGGTGCCGAGGCAGTGGCCCTGCTGTTCGACGCTCTGGCGCAGCAAATGGAGAGATAAGCTGAGCAAGCCTGACCTGAAAATTGTCGGCAAGCCAACGGTAAACGACATCGCGCGTGTTGCAGGGGTCAGCCTGGCAACCGTAGATCGGGTGCTGAACGAGCGCCCGGGTGTTCGGCGTGTGACAATCAAACGGGTGCAGGCGGCTATCGATCAACTGGGCTATGTGCGTGACACAGCGGCCGCCAACTTGGCACGTCGCCGTGTCTATAACCTGTTGTTCGTGCTTCCAGAGACAGAGAATGAGTTCATTCTGGCGCTGCGTCAGCAGATTCGGGAACAGGGTGAAAAGCTGGCCAACGACCGTACCAAATTGTCGGTGGCGCTGGCTGCACCGTTTGATACGCAGGGAATTGTGGCCCTTCTGGATGGTCTTGATCCGACCAAAACCGACGGTGTGGCCGTCTTTAGCCCGGAAACGCCATCGGTCCGCGACGCGATCAAGCGGACCCATGACAAGGGAATTGCGGTGGTCACGCTTGTGGCAGACCTGCCCACATCAAAGCGCGATCACTTTGTCGGAATCGACAATGTCTCTGCGGGGCGGACAGCAGCCCAGTTGATGGGGCGATTTGCACGGCGCCCCGGGAAAGTTCTGTTTATCACCGGGTCGCGGTTTGCCCGGGATCACCTGGAGCGCCGGCTTGGCTTTGACGAGGTGATGCGTCAGGACTTTCCCGCGCTTGATGTGGCCGCCTCGGTCGAGGGGCGCGACGATCCTGAACTTGTGTTCTCTATGTTGCCGCAGGTTTTTGAAAACCATCCCAACATTGTTGGCATCTATTCAAGTGCGGCCGGCAACGAAGGGCTGGCGCGATTTTTGCGCCAGCGCCCGCAAGCGAAGGACATCGTGGTGATTGCGCATGAATTGACCGCGCTGAGCAATCGAGCCCTGAAAGAAGGCTATTTCGACGCGGTGATCAATCAAGATGCCGGGCATCTGGTGCGGTCCTGCGCACGTCTGCTGCGTGCGACTGCCGATAATGTTCCGTTCAACGCCGCACAAGAGCGGATCAGGATCGACATTTACATCAAGGAAAATGCACCCGACTAAATCCCGGGGCTTCGCCGTGTTGCAAAGACTTGCTCGGCAATCTGTGTGCAGGGTGCGATCGCGGCATCAGGGTGCAACTGCGCACGCCAGTCGATGCCTGGCACGTTCTTTTCCAGCGCCTCGATCAAGGGTGCGCCGCTGGCCGCGATCTGCTTGACGAGGGCTTGCGCCTCAGCGCGGGGCATTGTGTCGGCAAGGATGAAACTCGCGGCTTCGGCCATGGCGCCGCTGTTGGTTGTCAGCTGTGCGGCCATTCGATCCGGGTCCGCTTGCACTGTTCTGGCCAGTGTTGTTGCATGGGCCAAGGCCGCCCCGATCGCCCAGAGCATCTGCGGAATCAGTGTCCATTCAAGCGTCCAGGCCACACCGTCACGTTCCTCGGCATGGGCCTTGGCCATGGAAAACGCGGCCTGCGCAGAGCGGGCAATATGGCACAGTACAGACAGGGCCTCGGCGCTTACCGGGTTGGCTTTCTGTGGCATGGTCGAGGATCCGCCACCTTGTCCCGCACGGGCCTCTTGAATTTCGGAGCGGGACATCACCATCAGGTCTGTCGCCATCTTGTCCAACGCGATCGCCAACCCGCCAAGCCAATTGACCAGCGCCAGCGGCCCTGTGCGATTTGTATGCCAGGGGGGGGCAGATCGCAGACCCAGTTCCTGCGCCAGTCCGGCTGCAATAGCCGGCCCGTTCGGGGCAAGTGCCGTGTTGCCGCCCGAGGCCCCCCCGAACTGGATTTTCAGCAGGGCGTTCCGCATCGGGCGTAGGCCGGTTTCAGCCTCGATCATCGGGGCGGCCCATTGCGCAATGCGCAAGCCAAATGTGATTGGCGTCGCAATCTGGGATCTTGTGCGCCCGGCCATCACGGTGCGTGCCTGGGCGCGGCTTTGGTCTTCCAGGATGTCGAGCAATGTGGCAAGGCGACTGGCCAAAAGCCGTGTCGCCGTGTCCCAACAGATCACATGGGCTGTGTCGATCACATCCTGGCTTGTTGCGCCCCAATGCAGAAACTGGCCATGCTCGGACGGTAGGTGCTTGCGCAACTCTGTGACGAGGGCAGGGACGGCAACGCCTGTCGCCGCGACACCGGGCGCAAGTGTCTTTGAGCTGACCGCCAGATCCTTTAGCGCGGCGTCAATCGCTTGCCCCGAGAGTGCTGGAATAACACCAAGACCACCCTGAACCCTGGCCAGCGCGCGTTCAAAGCGGATCATCCCGGCGATGGCGGCCTTTTCATCCACGAGCTCTGTCAGTTCGGGGTCACCAAAAAGGTTCCCGTAAAGCTCACTGTTGGAAAATGTCAGCGCCATGTATCCGCCTGTAGCTGTGTCACTGTGCCCGCAGGGGCACCGATAGGATTTCGCGTGCTTGCTGCCAGGTCGCAACCGGGCGGTCGTACTTGGCACATAAATCGACGGCACGCGCAACAAGGGCCGCATTGGACGGCGCCAAGGCCTGTTTTGAAAGGCGCATGTTGTCTTCGAGCCCCGTCCGGGTATGTCCGCCGGAGGCGATGCTCCACTCGTTTACTTCGATCTGGTGGCGGCCAATACCGGCCGCACACCATTCGGCCGCCGGAGCAAGTCTTTTGACTGTCTGCACGTAATAGTCGAAAACATCGCGATCGGCTGGCATGGCATTTTTCACACCCATGACGAACTGGATGTAAAGCTTGCCATACAAGCCGTTGGCCTTGTGTCGCGCAACGGCCTGGTGAATGTGGCTCAGGTCAAAGGCTTCGATCTCTGGTGTAATTTCATAGTTCTGCATCTGTTGCGACAGCCAAGCCACCAGATCGGGGCTGTTTTCATAA
>JAKVCP010000022.1:27121-46373 GCA_022448925.1 Paracoccaceae bacterium | reverse complement strand
TGGGGTGTGGTCGTGGGCACCTATTCGTCGATCTTTGTTGCCAGCGCGATGTTGCTGCGTCTTGGCGTGAAACGCGATTGGTCAAAGCCGGATACCACGGCTGGCACGCAGTTTTCAAACGTGGATGCCTGATGTCTTTGCGCAGGTTCTGGCGAGGCCGGACCTGCATTGGATCCTGGCAGCCTGCCTGATCGGTGGGATCGTCCGGGGGTTTTCCGGATTTGGCACAGCTTTGATCGTGTTGCCCGTTGCAGCGCGGCTGATGGATCCTGTCGCCGCAATTGTAATGGTTGTGGTCATGGATGCCTTTGGCCCACTGCCGCTTATGGCTCAGGCGGTGCGCGATTCGCGTCTTGCCGATATCCGTCGCCTTTTCATGGGCATGATCGTCACTCTGCCAGTCGGCTTGTCGCTCTTGCTGATTATGCAGGCAGATATCTTTCGATATGCTGTCTCAGTCATCGCATTGCTGTTGCTCTTTTGCCTCATCTGCGGATTTCGATATCGAGGCGAACTGCGTTCATCATTTCTTTACGGAGTCGGCGCGCTCTCCGGGTTTACCGGAGGTTTCGCTGGAGTGCCGGGTCCGCCCGTAATCCTTATTTATATGGCCAGTACGGCGTCTGTTCGCGTTGTGCGCGCGAATGCCACAATTTTTCTATATTGCTTTGACCTGTTGATCCTGTTCAGTTTTTGGCTGTCAGGCCGCCTTGATGGGGCCGCAGTCGCGCTGGGAATTGCGGCTGCGTTTCCAGTAGTGCTAGGAAATCTTGTCGGAAATGCTATATTCTCGCGCGGGCACGAACGGGTGTACCGTGCGGTTGCCTACGTCTTGATCGCCACAGCTGCGATATCAGGACTTCCACTGTGGGATGTGTAAGGCAAGGAGCGATTCCATGCGTTTGAATGAGGTCGATTTCAACGATGCGAAACCTGTAGAGGGCTACGGGCCCGGATTTTTTCGTGTTGGCGGCAAAGCTTTGTCCGCACCGCTGTGCCTGAGCGCCCGTGGAACGTCGGATTGGGGCGGGCTGGAGGATGCTGATACCCTGTTGCAGCTTGCCGACGAGACGGATGTAATTTTTGTCGGAACCGGACCAGAGATTGCCCGCCTTCCCAAGGCTGTCCAGACGAAACTGGATGCGGCCGGGGTTGGTGTAGAGGTGATGAATTCGCCTTCTGCCTGCCGCACGTACAATGTGTTGCTAAGTGAGGGCCGTCGTGTGGCACTTGCCCTGATGCCCGTCTGACACGCGTCCGCCTGCTGATGAAAAAGACAGCGCTCGCACCGGATGCGGGCGCAATTTTTGTTCCTGGACCATTGCGCTTTGGGGCGTAGTGCTGAAATCCTGCAAAGAAGACCACCGCAGCAAAACATGTTCGCCTGAAAGGGCCCGATCCTGATGTCGATCTACGCCAGTATTTACCATAAAACCCATTATTCATATGACCGACCGGTTATCCTTGGTCCGCAGGTGATACGTCTGCGACCGGCGCCACACAGCCGCACGCGCGTGATCTCTCATGCACTCAAGGTGTCTCCGACAAAGCATTTCGTAAACCACCAGCAGGACCCCTATGGCAATTGGCTGGCTCGCTTTGTCTTTCCTGAACCGGTCCGTGAGTTCAAGATAGAGGTCGATCTGGTCGCCGACATGTCGGTCTACAATCCGTTCGATTTTTTCGTCGAAGACTTTGCAGAGGATTTCCCGTTCGACTACCCAAAAGACCTGCAAGAGGATCTGGTGATTTATCGCCAACCCGAAGCGCAGGGAAAGCTGTTCGATCGGTTCGTCGCCTCAGTCCCGCGCAAGACGGTGCGGATTGTTGATTTTCTTGTCGGGCTGAACGGCCGCATCGCGGAAGAGGTCGACTACACGATCCGCATGGAGCCGGGCGTCCAAACACCCGAAGAAACCTTGACCAAGCAAAGCGGATCGTGCCGCGACAGCAGTTGGCTGTTGGTGCAGGTGTTGCGGCATCTGGGACTCGCGGCGCGGTTCGTCTCGGGGTATCTGATCCAGCTGACCCCTGATCTGAAAGCGCTTGATGGGCCTTCGGGCACGGATGTCGACTTCACGGACTTGCATGCCTGGGTTGAAGTCTACGTCCCTGGCGCGGGATGGATCGGCCTGGACCCGACCAGCGGCTTGCTTACTGGGGAAAGCCACATTCCGTTGGCGGCCACACCGCACTATCGCAGTGCAGCGCCGATCTCGGGGGGGTTCACGGCGGATGACGCGCTTGAGACAGAGTTCGCCTTTGATATGAAGGTCAGTCGCGTAGCCGAGCATCCCCGCATCACCAAGCCATTTTCAGATGAGTCATGGGCGCGTTTGAATGCTCTGGGTCAGAAAGTGGATGAGGAGCTGATCAAGGGGGACGTGCGCCTGACGATGGGGGGCGAACCGACCTTTGTGTCGGTCGATGACTTTGAAAGCGCTGAGTGGAACACCGCCGCTGTGGGCCCGATGAAACGGGATCTGGCCGACAAGATGATCCGCCGCCTGCGCGACAGGTTCGCACCCGGAGGTTTCCTGCACTACGGACAGGGCAAGTGGTACCCCGGTGAAACACTGCCGCGCTGGACGTATTCGCTCTATTGGCGCGGGGATGGCAAGCCGATTTGGCGTGATGGCAATCTCGTGGCCGAGGAAAACGCCGATACAAAAGCCGGACCGGACGAGGCGCAACGCTTTATGACGGGCTTTGCCGAACGTTTGCAGATCAAGCCTCAGATGGTGCAGCCGGCCTATGAAGACCCGGCCGAGTGGATTTTGAAAGAAAGCAACCTGCCAGCCAATGTGTCGCCACAGAATTCGCAGCTGCAAGATCCCGAAGAACGCGCCCGCATTGCACGGGTGTTCGCGCGCGGACTGACCAAGCCTGCCGGATACGTCTTGCCGGTTCAGCGTTGGCAGGGCAAGGCGGCCCGACATCGTTGGCGGTCAGAGCTTTGGAAACCCAAGCGCGGGCATCTGTTCCTGATACCCGGCGACAGCCCTGTCGGGTTTCGACTGCCTTTGGGGGCATTGCCGCACATTCCAGAGGTGGACTATCCCTACACTTATCCGGCGGACCCATCATTGCCAAAGGATGACCTGCCCGATTTTCAAGAAGCTGCGGACAAGGCGGCAGAGTCGGGCCTGGCGATCCCCAAGGTTTCGGTCGATCATCGACAGCGTCGGGAAACTGTCGCCAGCGAAGACGACACACAGGATCGTGTCACCCAGCAACCGGGGGATCCCTATGGCGTTGCCGTCCGCACTGCGGTCGCGGTCGAACCGCGGGATGGCCGTCTGTGCGTCTTTATGCCCCCGGTTGAAGAGGCCGAGGACTATCTTGAGCTTCTCGCTGCAATCGAGGCACAGGCCGAAGCGATGAAACTGCCGGTTCACATTGAGGGCTACACCCCCCCTGGTGACGCCCGGCTGAACGTCATTCGAGTGGCGCCCGATCCTGGCGTCATCGAGGTCAATGTTCACCCCGCGCACTCTTGGGATGAATGTGTTGTGACCACAGAGGCCATCTACGAAGAGGCACGTCAGTGCCGCATGGGGGCTGACAAGTTCATGATCGATGGGCGCCACACAGGCACCGGCGGTGGCAATCACGTTGTGGTCGGAGGCGCAACGCCACAGGACAGCCCGTTTCTTCGGCGGCCGGATCTGCTGAAATCATTGATCCTGGTGTGGCAACGGCACCCCTCGCTCAGCTATTTGTTTTCAGGCCTGTTCATCGGGCCGACGTCCCAGGCGCCAAGAATCGATGAAGCCCGCCATGATACGCTCTACGAGCTTGAAATGGCGCTTGAACAGATCCAGAGCCCGTCTGACGGGCCGCCCCCGCCTCCGTGGCTTGTGGATCGGTTGCTGCGCAACATGCTCACGGATGTGACGGGCAACACGCACAGGGCTGAAATCTGTATTGACAAGCTATACTCTCCTGATGGCCCGACAGGTCGGCTTGGTCTGGTTGAATTCAGAGGCTTTGAGATGCCTCCACATCCGCGTATGAACCTTGCGCAACAGGTGCTGCTGCGTGCCATCATTGCGCGCTGCTGGGCCGCGCCGGTGACTGGCAAGCCGGTGCGGTGGGGCACTGTTTTGCACGACCGGTTCATGATGCCTCATTTCCTCTGGGAGGATTTTCTGGATCTGCTTGCAGACCTGCGCGACCATGGCTTTGACCTCGATCCTGTTTGGTACGAGGCGCAGGCCGAGTTCCGTTTCCCTTTCTGCGGAGAGATTGAGGTCAATGATGTTCACCTTGAGGTGAGACAGGCCCTAGAGCCCTGGCATGTGTTGGGCGAGACGGGGGCGATTGGTGGCACTGTGCGCTATACCGACAGCTCTGTCGAACGCCTGCAGGTCAAGCTGACGACACTGCATCAGGACCGCTACAGGGTCATGGCAAACCGGCGGCCAGTGCCGTTGACGCGGACCCGGACCTCGGGAAGTGCGGTCGGCGCAGTGCGCTACAAGGCATGGCAGCCCCCAGAGGCACTGCACCCTGTACTGCCCGTCAATGCCCCCGTGAATTTTGACATCTATGACGATTGGACCGGCCGAGCCATTGGCGGTTGTGTCTATCACGTGGCCCATCCGGGCGGGCGGAACTACGATACCTTCCCGGTGAACGGCAACGAAGCAGAAGCCAGGCGGCTTGCACGGTTTGAAGGCCACGGTCATAGCACTGCGGCCTATCGCCCAGAGCCGGAACATCCGCACCCAGAATTTCCGCACACATTGGATCTGCGGCGCAAACCCGGCTTTGGATGACCCAAGAGCAGAGCCAAACCTCGGCGCCAGGATCTGCGGCGGTCGACGTGCTGTTGCGCGATTACCTGCGGCAACCCGGCGTTGCGGATGAACTGTTTGATCCCGGCGGGCAGATACGCCCGGTCTGGAGCGCGTTCCTGACGGAACTGGCGCGCCTTGATCCATCCGATGTCGATCGCAGTTTCGCCCGCGCTGACCAGTACCTGCGGGATGCCGGTGTATTTTTTCGCCACTACAGCAGCGATCCATTGCAGGAACGGGCTTGGCCACTCAGCCATGTTCCTGTGATCCTCGCGGCGCATGAATGGGACACCATCTGTTCGGGTCTGCAACAAAGGGCTGATCTGCTAGAGCGGGTGGCCGCCGATCTTTATGGTGCGGGAGAGCTTGTTCGCAAAGGCCATCTACCGGCGCGCTTGATTGCAGGCAACCCGCAGTGGTTGCGCCCCATGGTCGGAGTGCAGCCGGCATCTGGCCATTTCTTGCACTCAATGGCCTTTGAGATCGGTCGCGGTCCCGATGGCAGGTGGTTCGTGCTGAGTGATCGCGCGCAGGCGCCATCGGGGGCGGGCTTTGCGCTTGAAAACCGCATGGCAACGACGCGGATTTTCCCACAACCGTTCCCACGGGCTAGGGTGCAGCGCCTGGCGGGGTTCTTTCGCGCCTTTCGCGAAACAATGGAGCGTTTGCCCGACATGTCGGGCCGACTGTCGGCCATTCTGACGCCTGGGCCTTCAACGGATACCTATTTTGAACATATGTACATCGCCCGCTATCTGGGGTTGATGTTGCTTGAAGGCGACGACCTATTGGTCGATGACGGCGAGGTGAAGGTCCGAACAGTCGAAGGGTTAAAGCCGATCGGTGTGCTATGGCGGCGACTGGATGCCGATTTTGCCGACCCGATGGAGTTGAACGAATACAGTCAGATTGGCACCCCGGGTTTGGTCGAAGCCCTGCGCAGCGGCTATCCGCACATGATCAATGCGCTCGGGGTCGGGGTCCTCGAAACCCGGGCGATGATGGCCTTTTTGCCAAAGATCAGCGAAATCCTGACCGGAGAGACATTGCGCCTGCCCAATATCGCCACATGGTGGTGCGGACAACGCGCTGAGCGTGACTACGTCAAGAAGAACGTCGATCGCATGGTGATCAGTGACGCGCTGTCCTGTGCGTTGCCATTCAATATTCCGGATACCGATGCAGGTGTCAGCATGCGCCCCGGCGCCCGGCAGGATCGCTGTCTTGCAGACCGGATCGACGCAGACGGGCCGGCCTTGGTCGGGCAAGAGGCGGTGACGCTGTCGACGACACCGGTATGGTTCAATGGCCGGCTTGTGCCGCGTCCAATGACCGTGCGTGTTTTTGCAGCCCGTACGCCGGAAGGGTGGACCTTTATGCCAGGTGGCTATGCGCGGATCGGGCGTGAAGGTGAGGCAACGAGCCTTGCCATGCAGGACGGCGGTGCTGTGGCCGATGTCTGGATCATGAATGAGGCGCGTGCGCCGCGCGACACTCTTTTTGGATCAGGTCGCACCTTCCGCGAGGAACCCGGCTTCTTGCCAAGCCGTGCCGCAGACAACCTGTTCTGGTTGGGCCGGTATATCGAACGCACCGAAAGCACGATCAGATTGCTGCGTGCCTATCATCACCGGTTTGCCGAGGCGGGCAACCCGGACGAACCTTTGTTGCGGGATCTGCAGGCCTATCTGAGTGGGGTCGGAACAGATGTGACTGTCCCGGTGCCACAGGCGCTGAATGATCTGCTTATGGCGGCGCAAACCTGTGCTGGCCGGGTGCGGGACAGGTTCTCTACGGATGGATGGGCCGCACTTCAGGATCTTGCGGCAACGCAAACCTCTATGACGGGGATTACCGAGCCCGGAGATGAAGCCGCGCGTGCCATGCGGGTGCTGCTGCGCAAGATCACCGCGTTTTCGGGGCTGGTACATGAAAACATGTACCGTTTCACCGGATGGCGGTTCCTGTCGCTTGGGCGTGCGTTGGAACGGAGTGATGCCATGGCTGCAGCCTTGGCGCAGTTCGCCGACAGGTCTGCCCCGATCGGGGCGTTGGATCTGATGGTCGAGTATGGTGACAGTGTCATGACCCATCAACGTCGCTACAGGATTGAGACCGGTCGACAGAGCGTCGTTGACCTGCTTGCGCTGGACCATGACAATCCGCGTGCCATCCTGTTTCAACTGAGGGCCATGTGCACAATGGCCGAGGCGCTGCCCGGGGCTGTGGATGAGGGTCAGGTATCAGATGTTCTGCGCATGTTATTACCTCTTGAGACCGAGTTGGCCGTTGCCCATCCCGACGAAATGACAACCCGGCGGTTGACCTCGCTGCGATCTCAATTGGCCGAGGTCTCACGCGTGGTGTCCTCCCGTTATCTGATTTGAGGTACGATGCGTTACGATGTGACCTTGGCGTTGAATTATGACTATGGAGGTCCGGCAGATCATGCTCGGAATATGCTGCGCGTGTTGCCACGGGATTTGCCAGGGCGCCAACTGGTTTCGTCCGAGCAGGTAACGGTTGATCCTTTGCCCTGCGAGCGACGAGACACTGTGGATTTCTTTGGCAACCGCGTGACCCAGCTTGCCTTTGAGGAACCGGTCCGACAGCTTGAGATCAAAATGCATGCGAGGGTAGACGTTTTTGCGGCCGAGCCGGCATTTGATCTGTCTCCGCGGCCGGAAACTCTGTGTGACGATTTGGCGGGGCTGCGTGATATCGGCCCCAATGCGCCGCATCATTTTTTGCATGCGTCTCCACGTGTGCCGTTGGACAGGGATATGACCGCCTGGGCCCAGGCGCAGGTGCCGCGCGGCATGACAACCTGCGAGACTGTTCTGCAGATTGGGGCCGCTCTGGGGCGGGACATGCATTTTGATTCAACCGTCACCGACGTGGACACGCCGCCGGCGCAGGCCTTTCGCAATCGCCGCGGTGTTTGTCAGGATTTCAGTCATGTCATGATTGCCTGTTTGCGCGGACTGGGAATCCCGGCCGGCTATGTCTCGGGCTTTTTGAGGACCGAGCCGCCCGTTGGGCAGCCAAGATTATCGGGTGCAGATGCCATGCATGCCTGGGTGCGCGCCTGGTGCGGTGGGCAGGCTGGCTGGATCGAATATGATCCCACCAATACCGTGGTTGCTGGGCTCGATCATCTGGTGATTGGATATGGCCGGGACTATGCCGACATTGCCCCGGTGCGCGGTGCGGTGCGCGCTGCCGGGCTGCAGATGAGTGGTCATACCGTGGACGTTGTGCCCTGGTTGTCTGCGAGAGGGACCATGCCTGTGTGATGCGCGGTTCAGGTGACGAAGGGCCCTTGCTGACGAGGGCGCGCGAGGAAACACTGTGTAGTGGGGCGCTGCCCCTCTGCGCCCTTTCGGGCGCATTCACCCCGGAGGTATTTCGCAGAAAGATGAAGCGGTCATAGGGTAAGGATCTCAAGCCGGTCCCCAGGGTGCCGGGCAGGATCATTGGGAGGGCGGATGGCAAGGGCATTGGCCTTGCCAAGTACGCTCAGCAATGCACTGTCCTGGCGATCAAAAACACTGAGGTTGCCGGCGCTGTCGCAACTGGCGCGCATGTAGTGTTCCCTTGGACCATTGGCGGGCAAGGCTGCGGTCAGTCTGGCTGTTTGACGCGGTGCCGCCGCTGCGCCTAGGCCGAGCATTGCGCGGATGACCGGAGCCATAAAGACATGGCCGCAGACCATGGCTGACACTGGATTTCCGGGCAGGCCAAGCATCATGGTTCCCTCCATTTGTCCTGACATCAGTGGCTTTCCGGGGCGCATCGCCACCTTGTGAAAGGCCTGGTTCATGCCGCACTCTTGCGCGACCGCTGCCACCAGATCGTGGTCACCGACTGAGGCTCCGCCGATGGTCACAATCAGGTCTGCGTGTTGCGCAAGATCAAAGGTCGCTGTCAAAGATGCCCGCGTGTCCCGCGCCAGCGGCAAAATTCTGGCTGTTGCGCCGAGATCCGCCAGCAGGGCCTGCAGGCCAAAGGTATTGGACGCGATGATTTGATCCTGACCGGGGGTCTCTCCGGGCATGACCAACTCATCGCCAGTCGAAATCAACGCAACGATTGGTTTGCGTGTGACCGGCACCGTGGAAATGTTCATGGCCGCGAGAAGAGCGATGTCATTCGGGCCAAGACGTCTTGGGGCGGACATTTTGGTGCCGCGTTTGAAGTCGTCGCCAGCGGGCCGGATGTATCGGGCTGCGTCGGGAGGGTCTGACAGTGTTATCCTGTCGCCCGTTCGTGTGACGTCTTCTTGCAGGATGATCTGCATGGTACCTTGCGGCACAGGCGCACCGGTGAAGATGCGAACAGCATTTCGGTCTTTGACCGGGCCTTGATAACCATGGCCTGCGGCGCTTTCGCCAACGACGGTATAGTCTGGTTGTATGGTGGCCACTGCGTAGCCGTCCATAGCCGAGGCGTCAAAAGGCGGTTGGTCACGCTGAGATGCCACGTCTTGTGACAGGACGCGCCCATTGGCATGTGCCAGCGGAACCCACTCTGTTGGCAAATCAGGTGCCAGCGCAAACAGGTGATCCAGCGCTTGGGAAACTGAAATCATCTCGCTTCGTAACGCCCTGATTTGCCGCCATCTTTCAAAACGACCTGGATGCCGCCTATCGTCATGCCCTTGTCGACCGCTTTTGCCATGTCGTAGACGGTGAGTGCGGCGGTTGACACGGCCGTCAAGGCCTCCATCTCGACGCCGGTTTGACCGGTTGTCTTGACGGTTGCCTCGATCCGCAGGCCAGGCAGGTCTGCGTCTGGTGTCAGCTCTACGGCGACCTTGGTGACGGGTAGAGGGTGGCATAGGGGGATCAAATCAGGTGTTTTTTTGGCGCCCATGATCCCTGCGAGGCGGGCAACGCCGATCACATCCCCCTTTTTTGCACGGCCTTGTGAAATGATTTCAAAGGTTTCCGGTTGCATCTTTACGTAACCTCGGGCCACTGCAACACGGTCCGTCACCGCTTTGTCGGACACATCCACCATATGAGCATCGCCCTTGGCATCGAAGTGCGTCAGGCCACTCATGCGGCTACCGGATCGCTGAGCAGGGTTTTGGTGGCTTGGGTCACGTCGTCTTGTCGCATCAGGCTTTCTCCGATCAGGAAGCTGCGCGCGCCAACGGCCGCCATAGAGGCCAGATCCGCAGGGGTGAAAAGGCCGGATTCACAAATCAGCACGCGGTCTTCTGGAATATCGGGTGCCAGCACGCGCGTCGTGTCAAGCGTCGTTTCGAAGGTCTTGAGGTTGCGATTGTTCACGCCGATCAGCGGGGATTTGAGCCTAAGCGCGCGATCAAGCTCGGCCTTGTCGTGGACCTCGATCAACGCGTCCATGCCCCAGTCGAGCGCGGCGTCTTCAAGGTCGGCCGCTTGACCGTCCGAGACACTGGCCATGATGATCAGGATGCAGTCTGCCCCAAGGGCCCTGGCTTCGGCCACCTGATAGGTGTCATACATGAAATCCTTGCGCAGGGCTGGCAACGTTGTCGCCCTTCGTGCTTCGGTGAGAAAGGACTTGGCGCCCTGAAAGCTGGGGGTGTCGGTTAGAACTGACAGGCAGGTTGCCCCACCCGCCTGATAGGCCTTGGCGAGGACCTCTGGCTGAAAGTCAGACCGGATCAGCCCTTTGGAGGGAGAGGCTTTCTTGACCTCGGCGATCAGCCCGTAGCCTGTGGCTTGCGCGGCCTGCAATGCGGCGCCAAACGGGCGCACGGCATCGGCAGCCTTGGCCTGTGCTTCGACCTCGGCCAAGGGAACCTGTGCTTTGTCGGCGGTGATTTCCGCAAGCTTGTAGGTCTTGATGCGGTCCAGAACGGTTTCGGTCATGGCAGTGTCCAATTGATCGATGTGTGGCCCAAATTCTTAAGCCAGGTATTTGTTCTGGAAAAGGGGCGAGAGCCGAAAAATCCCCGTCGTGCCGAGAGAGGCGAGGGATGAGGCGATCGCAGGATCAAGTGCTGTGAACCGCTGATCGCATTTTCGAAACCCTGCGCATGCCTGCCCCACAACCAAAAGGCCCGAGGCTGGTCCGACAGCTCGGCCAGTATATCCTCTGTCAGCTTTTCCCAGCCAAGTTTTGCGTGGGCGCCAGCGGATCCCGCAACCACGGTCAGCGCCGTGTTTAAAAGCAAGACGCCTTGATCAGCCCAGAATTGCAAATTTCCGGATGTCGGCGACATTCCAAGATCGTCCTGTAACTCGTTGAAAATATTTCTCAAAGATCTTGGTAACGGGCGGGTTTCTGGCGTCACCGAAAAGGCAAGTCCGTGGGCGTGTCCGGGCGTAGGATAGGGGTCTTGTCCGAGGATAATCACGCGTGTTGTGCTTGGCTTGGTGGCTTCCAAAGCGGCAAAAACCCTGTCAGAGGCGGGCAGAACTTGCCGTGTTTCGGCCTCGAGGCGCGCCAGCACCTGCTGATAGGCGTCCCCAAAGAACGGCAGATGTGACCATGCCGGTGGTGGTGCGGGCAAGATCACGCCTGGCTCATGTCGCCTGGGTGGCTTGTGCGAGCGCTTTTACCTTGGATTTTGCCGCCCCGCTATCGATGCTTTCCTTCGCTATTTCAACACCTTGGCGCAGGTCTTTCGCCTGGTCTGCAACAATAAGGGCAGCGGCGGTGTTCAACAGGACGGCGTCGCGATAGGCCGAGGGCTGACCTTCCAGCAATGCGCGAAACGCTTTGGCATTTTCGTCGGGTGCGCCACCCAGCAGGTCTTCGAAGGGATGCAGCGGCAGACCCGCGTCCTCGGGATGGATTTCGGCTTCGTGGATCGATCCGTCGTCATTCAGTGCTGCGATCCAGCTGACACCTGCGATGCTGAGTTCATCGGTGCCATCAGAACCATGTACCAGCCAGGCGCGTTCGCTTCCCAAGTGTCCAAGAGTTTCCGCCATGGGGCGGATCAAATCCCGGGTGAACGCGCCGGTCAGTTGGCGTTTGACTCCCGCAGGATTTGTCAGCGGTCCCAGGATGTTAAAGATCGTCCGTGTGCCAAGTTCGGCCCTGACTGGGCCGACGTGTGCCATGGCCGGGTGGTGCATTGGGGCCATCATGAAACAGATCCCAACGTCGTTCAGTGCCCTTTCAACGGTCTTGGCATCGATCATGACGTTGATACCCATCTGGCCCAGCGCGTCTGCGGCGCCGGACTTGGAGCTTAGATTGCGGTTGCCATGCTTGGCGACGGTGACACCAGCGCCTGCCACCACAAAGGCTGTCGCGGTAGAGATGTTCAGGGTGCCTTTTCCGTCGCCGCCGGTTCCGACGATGTCCATCGCCTCTGCCGGCGCGGACACCTTGTTGCATTTGGCCCGCATCACGGCGGCGGCGGCGGCATATTCCTCGACGACTTCACCGCGTGTTCGCAGCGCCATGAGCAGGCCGCCGATCTGTGCTGGCGTTGCTTCACCGTTGAAAAGGATGCCAAAAGCGGTTTGTGCCTCGTCGCGCGTCAGGGGACGGTCGGCGGCGGCGCTGATCAGGGGCTTGAGGGTGTCGCTCATGCAGGCACTTTCATCTCGTTCAGGAAGTTTTGCAACACCGCGTGACCGTGCTGTGATGCGATGGATTCTGGATGGAATTGTACGCCATGGACGGGCGCGCTTTTGTGTTGCACCCCCATGATCGTCCCGTCTTGCAGCCGTGCCGTGATGTGCAGGCATTCCGGAAGCCCGTCCTCGGCCAAAACCAAAGAATGACAGCGCGTCGCCTCAAACGGAGAGGGAAGCCCCGCGAAGACACCAGAGTTCATGTGGTGAACCTTGCCCATCTTGCAGTGCACGATTTCGCTGTGGCGCGTGACGCGCCCGCCAAATGCCTGACCTATGGTCTGATGCCCCAGGCAGACACCCAAAAGCGGCAGCCGTGCCTGTGCGGCGGCACGGGTCAGCTCCAGGCATATGCCGGCGTGATCGGGGCTGCGGGGGCCGGGGGACAGAACAATGCCCATGGGGCGCAGGTTCATCGCCTCTGCTACGCTTAGCCCATCGTTTTTCCAGACCTGCACATCAGTGGTCAACTCTTGCAGATAATGCACCAGGTTGAAGGTAAAACTGTCATAATTATCAATCAGCAGAAGCATTGTGGGACAGGTGCGTTTCGGGGTCTGGTCGCGGTGGGGGTGGACGCGGTATACATGCACAGGCGGCTGACAAAACGTCAAGTGGCTGAGATGAGCGCTTGGTCTCGACACGGGCGTTTGGTGCCGTGGGCGGCGCAACTACGGGCAAGAAAGGGCAGGGCATGGCGAGAGGATTTTTGGCAGGCGCATTTTGGGGGGCTGTCGTGTCGGCGTGTGTTGTTGGGTCGGCGTCTGTGCTGATCCCTTTGCCTGAAGACCGGAGTGGACCTGCCGATGTGCCGCTTGATCCTGACCTTGGCTCTGTCGTGGTAGCGGATCCAACAGATGCAGAGCCAAAGGCGGTCGAGCTGCGCGCAAAAGGGTCAGATGATTACACGCGGGATGTAGACCCGGTTGACGGGTCCGCAGGTGGTGAAGAGGCGCGCCGACCGGGTGCCGAGGCGCCGGTGGTTGCCGGCGCGGCAGCACCTCGTGTGGATTTGGAAGATGCCGCAGAGGTCGCGCCACAAGAGGCAGGTGATCTGGTTGCCGCCCCACGCCCGGATGCCGACACCGAAGAGGTGGACCTGGTCGCACCCTCTGCAGACACAGAGGTCGACCCGCCTTTGGTCTCGGGTGGGGCGCCGCGGGTCGGGTTGGTGGAAAGCCCGAAGTTGCAGGCGCCCGAGGTCGACGCAGACCTGTCGATCTCGGCCGATCCCTTGCAACCACAGGTGCCGGTAATCCCTGCAGCTGATCCCGGACTTGGCGGACAGGATTTAGCAGAGGCAGAAGACGACACCGACACCCGAAACCTGCCTCGGGTGCAGGGCGGTGAAGGGGTCCAGGGCGATGACATCGACGCCCAGGATCTGCGTGCCAAGGTTGGCAAACCCGCGGTCCGTCTTGTCGACGCTCCAGACCAAGGGGCTGGGGGGCTGCCGGTTGACGCGTCTGGCAAACAATCAGAGAGCAAGCAACGACCTCTTGAAGAGTTCGCAGCTCCAGTTGCCTCTGCTGCCGGCAAACCACGGATGGCCATCATTCTGGTGGACACTGGGCAAGGTCCACTGGGCGCCGAAGCGATAGAGGCCTTTCCGTTTCCCGTCAGTGTTGCTGTACAGGCTGATGCGCCTGATGCTGCGCTGCGGGCCGCGAAGTACCGCGCGCGCGGGTTTGAGGTTCTGTCGATGATCGACATTCCGCAGGGCGCGACCGCGAGCGACACGGAAGTGGCGGTCTCTGCGGCGCTTGCCGCCGTCCCCGAGGTTATTGGGGTGTTAGAGGGTGTGGCGACAGGTTTGCAGGGGTCGCGCGACGTGTCAGCGCAGGTGGCGCAAGCGCTTTTGGCCAGCGGGCACGGATTGGTGATGTTGCCCAATGGCTTGAACACCGCTCAGGCTTTGGCCGCACGGGATGGCGTGCCATCGGTTACCGTTTTCCGGGACTTTGATGGTGCGGGACAGGACAATAGGGTCAAACGGCGCTTTCTGGATCAAGCGGCTTTCAAAGCGCGGCAAGATGGCCATGTTGTCATGCTTGGTCGGATGTCGGCCGATACGATTTCAGCCTTGTTGCTTTGGGGACTTCAGGACAGAGCGAACTCAGTTGCTCTGGTGCCGGTATCGGCCGTTCTGCTCGCGCCAGAGCCCGAGTAGATCAATTGCCTGACTCCGCGACCTCGGGCGCTGTTTCTGTGCGGATGATCTGTGATGAAACAAGCACGACATCGTTCCAGTCGATGCCGCGAACAGCCGTTTGAGTGCTTGTGACAAGTCCGCGGGTGTTTTTCTCTAGCGCTGCATAGCCGGCTTGGAACACCGATGCCGGCGTGAGCATTAAGCCGAGGGCAACCAGTGCACCAAACACCAAGGAGGTGCTGTTGCGGCGCTCGGGTCGACGTATGGCGATACGGGCAATGTGAAACAGCAGCAACACGCAGGAGATGCCGATCAAGACGGCCATCCCGGACAGGACCAGGTTATGCAGCTCTGGCGGCAGACTGCCAGCTTTGAGGCTGGCCAGAATCTCTTCGTTTCGTGTCGCCATGGTCAGCACGATGTAGCACCATGCAAACCCCATGACCCAAAAGGCAAAGGGACGGTCGCGTCTGCGGTCACGGTTCCGCGCATGAAAAGTCTGGTTCACCCGGTACACACGAGCGGAATAATCCGAATGGGTTTGCTTTCGAACGGGGCGCGACATCTGCCTCTTAAGCACCATAAATGTGGCGCGAATCGGCATCTTTTTCGTTCGAAACGCGGCGAGATCAGCAAACCTCGGGCAATCAGGTTGTTTTTTGGCCCAGTTCTGCTGGACGTGCGGGGTGAAATAGCCCCGCACGTTAAGATCTGGGGCGCGGCTTTGCATTCAATCCCGGGTCATCGCGTCCAGGACGCGGGCCCAGCTTCGGATGCCTTTGTGAAAGCTCTCTACGTCGTACTTTTCGTTGGGCGAGTGGATTTGATCGTCATCCTTGCCGAATCCGATCAGCAGAGCGTCCAGATCAAGGATCTGCTTGAAATAGCCTGCAATCGGGATTGACCCGCCGCAGCCGACGAAGGCCGCAGCATCGGGCCATTCGTCGCTAAGCGCGCTGCGGGCGGCCTCAAATGCAGGGTGGGTGGTCACCATGGTCGAGGCGGGCGATGCACCGTGACCAGTAAAGCTTACTTCGCAATCCTCGGGCAGATGGCTGCGGACATAGGCGCGAAAGTTTTCGCGGATGGCATGCGGGTCCTGTTGGCCGACCAGGCGGAAACTGATCTTGGCAGAGGCCTGTGACGGCAGCACTGTTTTGAACCCGTCCCCGGTGTAGCCGCCCGAGATGCCGTTGACCTCGCAGGTTGGGCGCGACCAGATCATTTCAAGCGGAGTGCGGTCCTGTTCGCCTGCTGGCACGCTCAGGCCGACATCACCCAGAAAGGCCTGATGATCGAAGTGCAGACCGCGCCATTGTGCGGCGATATCTGCGGAAAGCTCGGGAACGCCGTCGTAAAATCCGGGAACAGTGATCCGCCCGGTGTCGTCATGCAGACCGGAAATGATCCCTCCCAGAACGCGAATCGGGTTCATGGCGGCGCCACCGTACATGCCCGAGTGCAAATCCTTGTCCGGGCCGGTTATCGTCACCTCTTCGCCCAGCAGTCCACGCAACATGGTGACGATGGCGGGTGTACGGCTTTCGAAGAGGCCAGTGTCACAGATCAATGCGATGTCGGCACGCAGTTCTTCGGCATTTTCGCGCATGAATGGAATCAGTGACGGTGAACCGCTTTCTTCTTCGCCTTCGAAAAAGAAGGTGATTTTACAGGGGAGGCTGCCCTTGACAGCCTTCCAGGCGCGGCATGCTTCCACAAAGGTCATCAACTGGCCCTTGTCGTCTGAACTGCCCCGGCCCCGAATGACGGGTCCCGACTCGGTCTCTTCGACCTGTGGATCAAAAGGATCCCGGTGCCACAGGTCGACAGGATCGACAGGTTGAACATCATAGTGGCCGTAGAACAAGACGTGCGGGCCGTCGCCATCGATATGACCCAGTACCATTGGATGGCCGGGTGTGGGGCGTTTGGATACGGTGGCTCCGATGGATTGCAAATCTGCGACCAGCCAATCGGCTGCATGATCGCATTGCGACTTGAAGGCAGGGTCGGTTGAGATCGAGGGAATGCGCAGCAGCTCCATCAGGCGTTCGGTCGCGTCAGGCATCTGCGAATCGATTCGGGTCAGGATTTCATCCAGAGACATTGAGTTTCCTATGTGCGAAAGTAATTTCGGAACCGTATCATCAGTGGCCAGACTGTCCAGAGGGGGAAGAGCAAGACCAAAGATGCGACGGTTGGTCCGGGATTAAATATGGAATTAACTTGCTACATAATCGGTCGCAAAGACGACCAAGACGTCATATACTGCGGCTGAAGCCGGGCGCGGACGCATCGCGCTTGCACGACTAGGAGACGACTGTTGGACTACATTGCCCAGCTCGACACTGCCCTGAACCGACTGCACGAAGAAGGCCGGTATCGGACCTTCATCGATATCGAGCGGCAGAATGGTCAGTTTCCACATGCGACATGGCGCAAGCCTGACGGATCCGAGGCGCCGATAACTGTGTGGTGTGGCAATGATTATCTTGGCATGGGCCAGCATCCGGTCGTCCTGAATGCCATGCACGAAGCCATCGATGCAACGGGCGCAGGGTCTGGCGGGACACGCAACATCTCTGGCACAACAGTCTACCACAAGCAGCTAGAGGCCGAGCTTGCCGATCTACACGGAAAAGAGTCGGCGTTGCTGTTCACCAGCGCCTACATTGCCAATGACGCGACGCTGAGCACGCTGCCCAAACTTTTTCCCGGCCTGATCATCTATTCGGATGAACTGAACCACGCCTCCATGATCGAGGGCGTCCGGCGCAACGGCGGGGCCAAGCGCATCTTTCGGCACAATGACGTGGAACATCTTCGGGAATTGCTAGAGGCTGATGATCCCAAAGCCCCAAAAGTAATCGCCTTTGAATCGGTGTACTCGATGGACGGTGACTTTGGTCCGATTGAGTCAATCTGCGATCTGGCGGATGAATTTGGGGCCCTGACATATATCGACGAGGTACACGCCGTCGGCATGTACGGTCCGCGTGGGGCCGGCGTGGCAGAGCGCGACCGGCTGATGCATCGGCTGGATATCATCAACGGAACGTTGGCCAAGGCCTACGGGGTGATGGGCGGCTACATCGCAGCCAGCGCCAAGATGTGTGATGCGATCCGGTCGTACGCGCCCGGGTTCATTTTTACCACGTCCCTGCCTCCGGCGATTGCTGCGGGTGCGGTGGCCAGTGTTGCGCATCTCAAAAAGGACCGAGACGTTCGCGCCTTGCACCAGGAACGCGCGGCTATCTTGAAAACCCGGCTGAAAGGCATGGGGCTGCCCATTATCGATCACGGAAGCCATATCGTGCCGGTCATCGTTGGCAATCCGGTGCACACAAAAATCCTGAGCGATATGCTGTTGGATGGCTATGGAATTTACGTCCAACCGATCAACTTCCCCACCGTTCCGCGCGGAACAGAGCGTCTTCGCTTTACGCCTTCTCCGGTCCATGGACCAGATGAAATGGACAAGCTCGTGCGGGCAATGGACGATTTGTGGGCGCATTGTGCGCTGAATCGTGCCGAATTGGCCGGTTAACCACCCCACAGATGTAAACCGGGTTGCGCTGTGTTACCCTGCGCTTAATAAGTAAAGAAGCGCGAATCGCAAAAGTTGAGCGATGACGGGCATGTACGGGATAAGACTGGGGATGGGCGGCTGCTGTGATCGGGCGGATTACCCAACGTAACGCGGAAGTAAAAGAGGAGCCTCAGACGGGCTTTGATTCCTTTGAGTTGCGCCTTGGTGACATCATGCGCGGTGAGCGGGCAACGCTTGGCAAATCGCTTCTCGATGTTCAGCGTGAGTTACGCATCAAGGCAGCCTATATCGCAGCCATCGAAAATTGCGATCCGTCCGCTTTTGACACACCGGGATTTATCGCCGGCTACGTGCGGTCCTACGCGCGGTATCTGGGAATGGATCCGGACGATACGTTTGCCGTGTTCTGTCAGGAAAGCGGATTTTCAACCGCCCATGGAATGTCCGAACGCGCCTCCAGTCCGAAACCGGCCGTGATGGCGGGCTCCGTATCAACTGGCACTCGTGATCCGTTCACCGAGCCCGCAATGCCGTTTGCCCCGTCGCGCGATTCGCTCTGGTCGCAGGTAGAGCCGGGGGCAATTGGATCTGTACTTGTTCTGGTGGCATTGATCGGCGGCGTTGGCTACGGCGGATACTCTGTCCTGCAAGAGATTCAGCAGGTGCAGATTGCACCAGTGGATCAAACACCGATTGTCCTGTCGGATCTGGATCCGCTGAATGTATTTGACGCGGGCGACGCTGCGGTTGCCAGCGCGGCAGGTGTGTTTGAGCCTCCTTCAGGTGAAGGTTTCGACAGGCTGTACCGACCCGAGGCTTTGGATGTTCCAGTGCTGATTGCACGCGATGCTCCGATCTCGACCTTGGATCCGACCTCTGTTGGCGCATTTGCTCGTCTGGCGGATCAGGAAATGCCGCAGGTTGAAACCGAGAGCTTCGCCTTTGTCGCTGCCGATGAGGCAAGTGCCGTTGACCCGATCGAGGCCGCTTTGGCCGAAGTTTTGGGCGGGTCGCGCCTGCCGCAGGTGCTTGAGCCGCTTGGCCCCGGCGTTCTGGTTGTTGCCGCGCGCCAGTCCTGGGTACGTGTTCGCGACGCAAGCGGTGCGACGATTTATGAGGCGATCATGCAGCCTGGCGATTCCTATGAAGTGCCGCAGCTGGA
>JAKVCP010000022.1:0-27111 GCA_022448925.1 Paracoccaceae bacterium | reverse complement strand
CCGCGCCCGTTATTCGCGTTGGCGAAAGTGGGGCGGTGTATTTTGCCGTGAACGGCGAAACATATGGACCTGCTGGTCCAAGTGGATCGGTGACCCGCAATCTGGCTTTGTCAGTTGATAATCTGACATCAACCTATCAGATCGCCGACATCGCCGCCGACAGCGATCTTGAGCGTGTGATCGTCGAATTGAACAACGAGCTCTTTGAAAGCGGTGATTGACCGGGCGTGATCTTTCGAACGCGTGACCGATGATATCTAGCTTTTTGACAGAACCGGCATTAGGTCTGAAGACAGCTTAATCGACCCCACCGGAGCTTTGGACATGAGCCTCAACCACGTCCGCCCTTGGCGTAACATCTATCGTCGCACTTCCCGGCAGATCATGGTGGGAAACGTACCCGTGGGGGGTGATGCGCCTATCAGCGTGCAGACGATGACAAATACGGTGACTACGGATATCTCTGGCACAATCGCGCAGGTCCAGGCCGCGGCAGAGGCCGGGGCCGATATCGTACGTGTTTCAGTGCCTGACGCGGACAGTGCCACGGCGCTGAAAGAGATCGTGCGTGAAAGTCCGGTCCCGATTGTGGCCGACATCCATTTTCACTATCGCCGCGGCATAGAGGCCGCCGAGGCGGGTGCGGCCTGTTTGCGCATCAATCCGGGCAATATCGGCAATGAATCGCGGGTCCGCGAAGTGATCAAGGCCGCGCGTGACCACAATTGTGCGATTCGCATAGGGGTGAATGCAGGATCGTTGGAAAAACACCTGCTTGAAAAATACGGAGAGCCGTGCCCCGATGCGATGGTTGAAAGCGGCTTGGATCACATCAAGATCTTGCAGGACAATGATTTCCACGAGTTCAAGATCAGCTGCAAAGCGTCCGACGTGTTCATGTCTGCGGCCGCCTATCAGGCGCTGGCCGAAGTCACCGATGCACCGATCCATCTGGGTATAACCGAGGCAGGCGGGCTGACTTCGGGGACGATCAAGTCTGCCATCGGTCTTGGCAACCTGTTGTGGATGGGCATCGGAGATACGATCCGCGTGTCCCTCAGCGCAGATCCTGTCGAAGAGGTGAAAGTCGGTTATGAAATTCTGAAGTCTCTTGGCCTGCGCCACCGCGGGGTCAACATAATTTCGTGCCCCTCTTGCGCGCGTCAGGGGTTTGACGTCATCAAGACGGTGGAAACGCTCGAAAAGCGGCTTGAGCACATCAAGACCCCGATGAGCCTGTCGATCATCGGCTGCGTGGTCAACGGACCCGGAGAGGCCTTGATGACTGATGTTGGCTTCACGGGGGGCGGCGCGGGCAACGGCATGGTGTATCTGGCAGGCAAAGCCAGTCACAAGATGTCCAACGACCAGATGGTAGACCACATCGTCCAAGAGGTCGAAAAGAAGGCCGCCGCCATTGAGGCCGAAACAGAAGCGGCCGAATAGCGCGGCCGCATCTGCACAGAAACGCGTTTATCCGTCGGCGCGTATTTGATCGATCAGCTGTTTCATGCCCGGAAGGGGCACATAGCCGCGCAACATCTGGTCTCCGACGATGAAAGTGGGCGTGCCGTTGATGCGCATTTTCTGCGCAAGATCGCGGTTTGCCATGATCACGTCGGTCACGGCATCGCTGCTCATGGTTTCGATGACAGCTTCGGTGTCAAAGCCAAGACTGTCTGACAACCTGCGGACAGCCGGTTCGGTCATTTCGCCACTGAATGCGATCAAGGCGTCATGTGCTGCTTTGTAGGCGTCATCGCCGCCAACCAGCCGTGACGCGATGGCAAAGCGTGACGACGACACCGAGTTTTCACCCAGGATCGGGAATTCCTTGACCACCAGACGGATGTTTCCATCGCCGTTGATCAGCGCTTCGACGTCGTTATAGGCGCGACGGCAATACCCGCACCGGTAGTCGACGAATTCAACCATGGTCACATCCCCGTCGGGATTGCCTCCGACCCAAGAGTGCCCGTCGTCAAAGATTTCGTCCGAATAGGCCGCGACCAAGGCCAGGTCGTCCGTGGCTTCTGCCTCTGCCTTGCGCGCTTCAAAGACGTCAACGGCTTCGAAGATCACCTCGGGGTTGTCCAAAAGGTAAGCGCGTATTTCGGCGCGAAAGGCCGCGCGCTCTGCGTCGGTCATGGCATCGATATCAAAAGCCGCGGCGGGCAGGGCAAGGCCCAAGCTCAGCGTGGCTGCGGTCACAGTGCGGATCATCGCGTGTCTCCTGTTGTCATCTGATCAGCGGCGGGGCGCGTTCTTGGCAGCAATTAGCACATCTTGCGCGCGGCGCCATGGGCCAGAGCCGCGCGGCAAAAGTGCTTCGGCGCGGGTGGCATGAAGCTTGGCGTCCTTCAATCTACCCTGAAGCGCATAGCGTTCGGCTGTAACCAGCGACGCCATGCCGTTTTTCCCTGTCTTGGCATAGGCCACCGCGAGGTCGCGCAGCACGCGCAGGTCGCCCACGTCGCGGGCGCGGGCCGTCTCGAGGATCGAGATGGCGGCTTTGGGGTTGCCTGCTGCCAGGACCGCTCGTCCATAGCCTCCCAGGACAAGCGCGTTCTTGGGTGCCTGCCCGGCGGCCTGTTGATAGGTTCGGGCGGCCTCGGCGAATTTTCTGTTTTCAAGCAGGATCTGGCCCTTGAGTTCAAGGTAAAAAGGATCCTTGTTGCCACGCAGCGCCAATGCGGCATTGATCTGTTCGAGCGCCTTGCTCAGGTTGCTTTGGCGGTGGTAGGCCACCGATTTGCGCATCAGCGCGATATCCTTGGCCGGGCTTGCATCTGCCCGTCGCATTGTCCACTTGGGTGCCCGTTTGAATGCTGACAGTTTTCCCCGGATGCGGGCATACCAATACTCGGCGCCCGGCTTTTTCGGATAGTCATTCCTTGCGGCTGTCACCAGCCCCTTTAGCGCGCGCAGGCGGTCGCGACTGGTGGGATGGGTCCGCATGTAGGGGTCTTGGCGGCTTTCGGCCAGGACGTCTTGGCCGCGAAAGATTTCTTGCACCTCAAGCGCACCAACCGGATCGATACCGGCGCGGCTGAGGATACGGACCGAGGTGATGTCGGCCGAGCTTTCCTCGGCCCGGGTATGTGCAAGAAACAATCGCTGTGCTGAAGATTGTGCGCCCAGGGCAAGCCCCGCAGCTGCCTCTCCGCCGCCAGCTGCGGCAGCTGCGGCGGCCAGCAGAAGCCCAAGCCCTGCGGCGGTGCGGGCGGTGGCAGCATTGCCTGCGCGGCGGGTGATATGACCGTTGGCGATATGGGCCACCTCGTGCGCGATCACAGCCTGCAGTTCGCGCGGACTGTCCAGTTTCAGCAGCAGCCCGGTGTGAATAAAGATATGCCGCGCATCGATGATAAAGGCATTCAATGTCGGATCATCGACCAAGAGGATCCGGATCTGACTTGGGCTCAGGTTGGCTGCACGGATCAATGGCTCTGCCAGTTTTGCCAGGCCGTATTCGATGTCGGCATCCCGGATCAATCCGATGGCGCGCGCCGGCGACGCGGCCAGGGACAACAGCCCCAGGGCCAAGATGAAAACTCGTACCAGTGTCATTGACGCAGCACCCTGTTTGACCCTACCTCTGTCTCGCTGTGAGCATAGGGATTAAGACATGAGAAACTCAAGCCGTGGGGCCGTTGATCCCTTTATTGTGATGGATGTGATGGAGGCCGCGCGCCAGGCAGAGGCGAACGGGCGGCATATCATTCATATGGAAGTTGGGCAGCCGGGGACGCCGGCGCCAACAGCTGCCAGGGCGGCTTTGGAACAAGCCATGCAGGACAGTGCGCTTGGCTATACCGTCGCCTTGGGCATTCCAGAGTTAAGGGCCCGAATTGCAAGGCTTTATGGCGAATGGTACAATGTAGACCTTAGTCCAGACCGTGTCGTTGTGACACCGGGATCGTCCGGGGCGTTTCTTTTGGCGTTTTCGGCTTTCTTTGATGCCGGTGACAGGATTGCCATGGGCGCACCGGGGTACCCGTCTTATCGGCAGATCATGAAAGCTATGAGCCTTCGGCCGATTGAGGTCGAGACACAGGCGGAAAACCGCCTTCAGCCTGTGGTTTCAGAGTTGCAGCGGCATGCCTTTGAGGGGCTCATGGTCGCTTCTCCTGCGAATCCCACCGGGACTATGCTGGATCATGCGGCGCTTCGGGCCTTGATTGATCTTTGTGCCGCGCGGGGTGCCCTGTTTTTGTCGGACGAGATTTATCACGGGATAGAATACGAACGCAAAGCCGTCACGGCCCTTGAGGTCAGCGACGATGTCTGTGTCATCAATTCGTTCTCCAAGTACTTCAGCATGACCGGTTGGCGCGTTGGCTGGATGGTCGTGCCAGAGCGGGCGGTTCGGCAGGTCGAGCGTCTGGCTCAGAACATGTTCATTTGTGCGTCACACGCCAGTCAGGTTGCGGCCCTGGCGGCGATGGACTGTACAGAAGAGTTGCAGGCCAACATGGAGGTCTACACAAAGAATCGTGCCTTGATGCTGGCTGGATTGCCGGACGCGGGTTTTGACCGCATCGCGCCACCGGACGGCGCCTTCTATGTTTATGCGGATGTGTCGCATCTGACCGACGACAGTCGGGCGTTTGCCCGCGAGCTTCTGGACAAGGCTGGCGTGGCCGTAACACCGGGGCTGGATTTCGATCCCGAACGCGGTCAGGGTACCTTGCGGTTTTCGTATGCGCGCAGCACCGCAGACATCAAGGAGGGTTTGGGACGGTTGAAGGCCTACATGCAGGCCCGAGGCTGAGATCCTGGCGCTGTGCTGTTTGGCATGACGTACAGTTTGAGTATTTTGAGAAAGATGAAGCAACAAGATGCGCTTAAGTTGGCGCAAGATGGTTGGGGTCTGGAGCGGTATGAGCAGCGGGCATCTTTTGGCGGTGGTCCTTTTGGTGTGTGGCATCTTGAGTGAAGCTGCTGGGGCACAGCAGTTGGGCGCTTTGGCGCGGTTGGAACATGGTGTTGTGCGTGATCTGCGTTTTGGCGGGGCTGAGGTGCGCCTTAAGTTGAGCCAGGGGGTGCCTTTTCGCGTTTTCACGTTAAGCGCGCCGAACCGTTTGGTGATCGACTTCAATGAGGTGGATTGGCAAGGCATGACCGGCGCGGAATTGTTGACGGGCGACAATGTTTTGAACCTGCGTGTGGGCGTATACCAACCGGGTTGGTCCCGGCTGGTGGCAGAGCTAGCCGGGCCAATGCAGGTGTTGAGTGCTGGCTTGGAGACTGACGAAAGTTCGGGAGCGGTGGACCTGATGGTGCGGTTGGGCCGATCCGGGCAGGACGCATTTGATGCCACCGCCGGGGCGCCCTCCGACACGCGGTGGGATTTGCCCCCCGCGCTGGAGGTGCGTCCTGTCAAGCGGCGCGCTGATGTCGGTCGCGCGTTGGTTGTTGTGATCGATCCGGGGCATGGCGGGATCGATCCGGGCGCGCAGGCGGGAGGCTTGACGGAGTCCCATTTGATGCTGACCTTCGCCCGCGAATTGCAGGACACGCTTCGGCGTGCTGGCGGCATCGATGCGCGATTGACACGCGATGCCGATGTGTTCGTTTCGCTGGAAGGGCGTGTTGCGCTGGCCCGTGCGGCTGGTGCCGATTTGTTCGTGTCATTGCATGCGGATGCTTTGGGCGAGGGTGTTGCGCATGGGGCAACGGTTTACACGCTGGCTGAGGACGCCTCTGATGCGGCGAGCGCGGCACTGGCAGAACGGCATGATAGGGATGATATTCTGGCGGGTGTCGATCTGACGGGTGCAGACGACCGGGTCGCAACCGTACTGATGGATCTTGCGCGGCTGGAAAACCGGCCCCGCAGTCGGGCGCTTGGCAGGCATTTGGTCAAGGGCATTCAGAATGCTGTTGGTCCGATGCACAAAAAGCCCTGGCGCGAGGCGGGATTTTCGGTGTTGAAAGCGGCGGATATCCCTTCTGTGTTGATCGAGCTTGGATTCATGTCTTCGGTCAGGGATCTGGAGAACCTGCGTGACCCGCTTTGGCGCGCGGGAATGGCAGCAGGAATACGCGATGGCATTCGGGCCTGGTCGCTCGAAGACGCGGCGCTGGCGGATTTGCGCAGGCAGTGAAGCGAAAAGCGGTTACGTGTTTTGACCCGCTGCGCCATGCGCTATAATGAGAGTCTGGCGTCACTTTGGTATCGCCCGCGCTGCGCCCATCTGACCGACCGGATGACGAACGGCGGCGGTCGTCTGGGATAATGCGACGGGCCATATCGATGCATGTGAGAGAAAAGATCGGGGGCGTTCGCCTGTGTTGAGATTTGTTTTGTCGTTCTTTGGAGCGATTTTCAGTACTGTGACGCTTGGGGCGATGATGGTTGCTTTGACGATCGGCGCTGTGTTTTGGATGTATGGACGCGATCTCCCAAGCCATGAATTCTTGGCGCGCTACACCCCGCCTACCATCAGTCGAATTTATTCGGTCGAAGGCAGGATTGTTGACGAGTTCGCCAAGGAGCGCAGACTGTTCGCGCCGGCCGATCAGATTCCGGTTCTGGTCAAACAGGCGTTCATTTCGGCAGAGGACAAGAATTTCTATTCGCACGAAGGCTATGATATTCGCGGTATCGCCGCGGCTGCGGTCGAAGCGGCGCGATCGCGAGGGCGCGATTTGCGCGGGGCTTCGACCATCACGCAACAGGTGATGAAAAACTTTCTTTTGTCGGGCGACCGACAGGCAGAGCGGAAGATCAAAGAGATCATCCTTGCATCGCGCCTGGAGGACACGCTCGACAAGGACAAGATCCTTGAACTTTACCTGAACGAGATCTTCCTCGGGCAGAACTCTTTCGGTGTCGCGGCGGCATCCCAGACCTACTTCAACAAATCGCTTGGCCAGTTGGCCCCCCACGAAGCGGCGTTCCTGGCCTCTTTGCCCAAGGCGCCAAGCGATTTCCATCCGGTGCGCCGCAAGGATCGGCTTACCGCGCGCCGGAACTTTGTCCTGAAGGAGATGATGGAGAACGGCTACATCACCAAAGCCGTCTACGACGTAGAGGTCGAGGAACCGCTGCGCTCTGTCCAGAATGGGGATTTCGAACCCTTTCGCGCGCAGCTACCGCCGCGCGATTATCCCACGGATGAAATCCGCCGGCAATTGAGCCGCGATTTTGGGGAAGGTGAATTCTTTTCGGGCGGCTACAGTGTTCGGGCGACGATTGACCCCGACATGCAGAAAGAGGCAGCGCAGGCCTTGCAGCGTGCGTTAGAGACCTACGACCGTGCCCAGAAGGTATGGCACCAGACCGATTTGAAAGTCCCGGTCGAAATGCTGGATGAGGAAGAGCAGTGGCGTGCGGCACTGGCAGAGGTGCGCATCGCGCGGGATATCGATCTGGATGGCCCGTGGTTGCCGGCTGTTGTGCGTGAGATTGGCGATCAGCGCATGCGTCTTGGCATCGAAGGGATCGAAGATACCTCGGATCGGCCATCAGTTGTGCCTCGTGAGGACATCGCCTGGATGAAGGGTGATTTCTATGCCAACTTCGCGCCAGGAGATGTCGTTCATGTGCGGGCTTTGACCAATGATGACGATGGCAGTTTCATTCGATGGACATTGCGGCAGATCCCGGAAGTGCAGGGTGGCTTCATGGCGATGGATGTCAACAATGGCCGGGTCATCGCCATGCAGGGTGGATTTAGCTACCAGCATTCGGTGTTCAACCGCGCCACACAGGCACGGCGTCAGCCCGGATCATCCTTTAAGCCCTTTGTTTACGCATCTGCGCTGGATAGCGGCTATACACCTGCCACCATCTTGATTGATGCGCCGATTGAAATCGATACGCCTCAGGGGGTGTGGCGCCCCAAGAATGCTTCGAACAAGTTTTACGGTCCGGCGCCTCTGCGGACTGGGATCGAGTATTCGCGAAACCTGATGACCGTGCGTCTGGCACAAGAGGTCGGCATGGACATTGTCGCAGATTATGCGGAACGGTTTGGCGTCTACGACGATATGGGCCGCTTCCTGGCCAACTCTTTGGGGTCAGAGGAAACCACGCTTTACAATATGGTCGCGGCTTACGCCATGTTTGCCAATGGCGGAGAACGCGTTGAGCCAACCTTGGTGGACCGGGTTCAGGATCGGTATGGCCAGACCGTCTATCGCCATGATCAACGCATCTGCGAAGATTGCCAGCTGGCATCTCTGGATGCAGGGCTGGGGCCGCGCATCGTAACTGACCGTGAAAGGGTGATGAACGCGGTGACGGCCTATCAGTTGACGTCGATGATGCGAGGTGTCGTAGACCGTGGGACAGCATCCAGCACTATCAACCTGAAGGTGCCGGCGGCAGGCAAGACCGGCACCACGAATGATGCCAAAGACGTCTGGTTCGTAGGGTTTACCAACAATATCGTCGCTGGCTGTTACATCGGATTTGACACGCCGCGCAGCCTTGGCAGAGGCGCGTCAGGTGGCGGCATGTGCGGACCGGTCTTCCATGATTTCATGACCAAAGCCGTCGAACGTTATGGCGGAGGCCCGTTCAAGGTGCCCGAGGACTGCGAGTTTATCAAGATCGACCGGTTCAGCGGCGCGCGCTTGCCCGCTGATGCCTCTGGGCCGAATGTGGTGGCTGAATGCTTCCGCTATGGCGAAGAGCCACTTTTTGGGGTCTTCTTTGACGGCGGTTTTGCCATGGGAAGCAATTTCGAAGTGTATGAGACCGAAGAGATCATCGTGCAGGAAGTCACTACAGTGACGGGCGATACCGCGGTTGTTGGCCCAAAAGCCAGCTTTGGCACGCTCAGTTCCGGCGGGCTGTATTGAAACGCCAAATTTGACGGAGGATCGACGCTTTTGAATCAGTACTTGCGTACTGGTGCTTTTATGCGCTTTCCGTCGGTGGGCCTGTGCAACACTTTGAGTTGCGCGTGCGGCGGGGCGGGTGTCAAACGCGGTATGTGCTGGGGCGCGGATCGGGTTTAGCGAGCGGACCAGCGCAGCCCTTTTTGGCTGGGGCATTCATTGTTGCTGGGCATTTGCCCGGCTGCGCTTGTTCCTTTGCCAAGGCCTTGGTATCACCCAGAACTCAAGCGATCAGTTGGGATTCACTTATGCGCGCAGACGTTTCAAACACCGTCGAAAAAATCGAGAAATCTCTGGACCTTCTGCGCCAGCGGCTTGATTGGGACACGGCGCAGCACCGGCTGGAGGAATTCAACGCCCGGGTCGAAGACCCAGACCTATGGAATGATCCGGATGGTGCGCAGAAGTTGATGCGCGACCGGCAGATGCTGCTTGACGCGATGAACACCTATACCGGTATCAAACAGGACCTTTCCGATACGCTGGAGCTGATCGAGTTGGGCGAGATGGAAGACGACGACGAGGTTGTCGATGATGCCATATCGTCGTTGGATGCATTGGCCGAAACTGCGGCCCAGAAAGAGCTTGAGGCACTGCTGGACGGCGAAGCAGACAGCAATGACACCTTTCTCGAAATCAATGCCGGTGCAGGGGGCACAGAAAGCTGTGACTGGGCCTCGATGCTGGCGCGTATGTACGTGCGTTGGGCCGAGAAGCAGGGCTATAAGGTTGAACTTCAGTCTGAAAGTGCCGGAGACGAAGCGGGGATCAAGTCGGCAGCTTACAAGATATCAGGTCATAATGCCTATGGCTGGCTGAAATCGGAATCCGGCGTGCACCGATTGGTGCGTATTTCGCCTTATGATTCAGCCGCCAAGCGCCACACCTCTTTCAGCTCGGTGTGGGTGTATCCTGTTGTCGACGACAATATTGAAATCGACGTGAACCCCAGTGATATCCGTATCGACACCTACCGGTCTTCGGGGGCGGGTGGTCAGCACGTGAACACCACGGACTCTGCCGTGCGGATCACCCATATTCCGACCGGCATCGTTGTGACAAGTTCGGAAAAATCCCAGCATCAGAACCGCGACATCGCGATGAAGGCTTTGAAGTCGCGGTTGTACCAGCAAGAGCTGGATCGACGGAATGCCGCGATCAATGAAGCGCATGAAAGCAAGGGAGATGCGGGCTGGGGCAACCAGATCCGATCCTATGTGCTTCAGCCGTATCAGATGGTCAAGGACCTGCGTACCAACCACGAGACCTCAGATACCAAAGGGGTTTTGGATGGCGACCTTGACGGGTTTATGGCGGCAACCCTCGCGTTGAATGTTGCGGGCAAAAGCCGGGCCGACGCCCAAGGCGACTAGGCCTGACGGGAAAAAGGCCAGATTTCAAAGCCAACGGTGGTCGGGACGTTCTTGGGTTAGGGTAAGGACGCATACCCAGTCAATGACAAGAGCTACCAGAGCGATTGCGGAAAGAAAGACCCTGGTGCAATCGTCTTGTCGTGTCGCCACGATCACCAAGCAGCCCGTTAACATCCGGCAGGCTACTCGGTAACGCCCCTGCGCCGATGGAGTTACTCACTTGCCCGGCGGTCATAAACAGGTTCAGCGGACGTCCTTTGCCCTCGCAGATGGTGTGAAGCTTGGTGTTCATGCCGCGCCCGGCATACGATCATAGAACAGGATTGTTTGGCGGTCTTCTGGTGTTTGGATCGTTTTTGGCGACCATTGATCTGGGACCTGTGTTGCGCGGGCTGCGCTTTGTGTCATGTCCTTGGGCCCAATGACGCTGCCTTTTTAGTCTTGCGGGTGCCTGTCAGGCTGGCCCTGCACGGCGTGGTGCCGGGCTACGCCTCACAACCCATCGCAACCAGTTGAGAATGCAGCCCTGCACGATCCTGGTGCGCGCAGTCTAACGCAAAGACATAGGCCTGCGTCAGGAAAAACGCCTTGGCTTCGATGCTATTGGCCGCGTCAGCGGCCTGTGCATAAAGCGAGACAAGCGCCTGTTTGTCACCGGCTTCATGCGCCTGCAAAAGGCAACCTTCAAGTGCAGCTGCGGTCATACCCCGGTGGTCTGCAGGTCGCCTGCATCGAAATTTTGGGCGACCCATGTGTGAAACAGGTGCGTGGGGCCGTCCATTGCGGGTGAAAAGCGCCCGCCATCAAATCCTGGCGCATTGCGACCGATCTGCATACCTTCAACAGCCATGATGTCTTCTTCGAAGACAGTGTACCAAAGTTCGGCGTTTTTCTGGCGCAGGCGCACAGGTGTGTCGGGAGTAGCATAAAACAGATGTGCGGTTTCAATGGTGCGATCCACAGCTACCGGATTGAGAATGATGGCAAAGAGGTGGTCTCTTTGTACACCGACCATGACATTCGGAAAGAAGGTGATGTATTCGCCCGCGGTGTCCCATTTTTCGGAAAGACCGGGAAAGTCAGGGAACGTCGTACCGTCTTCGTCCTTGATCTGACGGTAGACGTGTGTTCCCTGCCCCGAGAAGTGGCCCGGCTCTTGGATGTGATAGTGATCTTCGAGACGGGAATAGGAGTTCAGGCCGGGATGCACCCATGGCAGGTGGTAGCTTTCGCAGTAATTCTCGACGATCAGCTTCCAGTTCGACTTGAGATCAAAGTGAAGGATGCTTTCTGCGCCGCCGTGATAGACCGGCACGTCAAATTCTTGCCATCGATCAAGAAGCGTCGCAAATGCATCCTCGAACGGGTCTGCGTCGCCCGAGATGTTGACAAAGATCACACCGTTCCAGATGTGGCTTCGCACTTCGATCAACCCAAGGCTCTTTCTGTCTATGGCCTCATGGGTGTTTTGACCGGGACCACCGACGTGGGGTGTCGCCACAAGATGCCCCTCTGTACCGTAGCACCAGGAATGATAGGGGCAGCGGATTGCTCCTTCGATCTTGCGTGGTGCGTCAACCAGGACCATGCCGCGATGCCGGCAGATATTTTGGAAAACACGAACCACCGTGTCGCGTCCATGCACGATTAACAAAGGGACGCCCAGAAATGTCAGGGGTTTGGCGTCACCGGGTTCGGGCACGGACGCCACGACATCCAAACCCGCCCACCGCTGTTTCAATAGGCGATCGCACTCTAGCGTGAACACATTGTCGCTGGTGTAATGAGCGTTTGGTAAGCCGTATGCGGTTTCGACCGGCCTTTTGACCGATGACAGATCGCTGGCGGATGCTTGCATTCTTGTCCCTCCCTATGGCTGGAAAGTCTGAGTGCAAATCGTGGCCTGCTGTAACGGGTCTGTAAACGGCAAAAATCCTAATGGCAGCGCCGCATTAGGTAAACGGTACCTCTGTCCGCAATTGCATCTTGTGATAGGGGATCAGCTCGTCTTCGGTGCAAAAGCCGCTGCACCGCGCGCTATCAAGCGCTTTGCCGATATCATGGCCCAGATGTTCATAGACCAGCCGCGCGACGCGCCGGCCCGTCACGGATTCGCGCGCTGTTCGCGTGGCATAGCCAACCCAGAAATTCTGTTCAAACGATTCAACCCTTGCAAGAAAGTTGAATGTCGTGGTCAAAGAGTTCTTGCGGCTGACAAAGGCCGAAACGCCCCCCTCTTGTGGCAACAGGAAGCCGCGGAACTCTCGTGTTTTTGCATCACTTGGCAAGCCCTGCCTGGCCATGGCCTCTTTTGCCTCATAGCCGCGCAAAAACGTATATTTGTCTTCGCGGTATATGTAGACCAAGCCTTGAATGAACTGGTTGCTGTCCGTGAAGCTGAGCCGAGAAAAGCGGTAAAAGCCTGCAGGCATCAGGTCTTCATCGACCTCGGTTGTACCAGCGCCCACGTAGTCGGCGATCTCTGGGTGATGCAGCAGGTCGTGTTCGATCATGTTGATCTGATCGACAGGCTGCAGCAAGACTCGGGCATCCACCCCGAAAAATGAACAAATCTTGTGCAAAACATCTGGCCTGGGGAAGCTTTCCCCGGACAGGTATCTGTTGAACTGGGTGCGGTTTATCCCAAGGTCCCGACACAGGGCGGAAATCGACGTAGCATCCTGAGAAAGATGCCGCAAATTGGAGCCCAGGATGCCGCGCAGTTCGGCGGGACTTGCAGGTTCAGAGTTGTATGAGGTGTTTTTGGCCATGATGTTCTATTTAAGGTTGCGCACTGCCAATTGTATGTATCATTTCGACGGTTTCCAAAGGCTTCTGTTTCGGATGTGACGCCAACCAGCATCTAAGCTGACGCCATTCAGGTTCAACCTTGCAGTCTTAAGTCACAAAAAGCAAGTCAAGGTTTCAGCTTTAATTGTGTCGTGGCGTCGCCATTTGGCCGAAGCTTGGTTTGTAAAGGTTTGCAAACAAACAGAGGTTCCAATGTACGGCGTGGTATTGTGGTCGGATGAATGCGACAGCAAGGCGGTGATCTGGTGTGAAGACCATGGAACCCTTGCATTTTACAATGCGCATGATCAAAGCGCTTTGGATGGATTAAACCTTGATCCGGGCGACTTGATTCAGTTCGATTTGCGCGAACATGAGAACATGCGTGTCGCCCGCAACCCTATGGTGATAACGGAAAAGTTCAGCGATGGGCTGGCGGATCGCTTGCGTGCACACATCAACCGACATGACGTCAGTGAGCGGGAACCGCAGGCACGACAAAAAAAAGCACCCAACCCAACCGGAGAGGTGCTTTCGCTTGCGGATTACCGCAAATGCAAAATGTCGCCCTGAAAAGGCCTGTTGGTCAGGATCCGCGCGATAGGGCTGCGACGCCTGTCCGGGCAACCTCGACCAGGCCAAGTGGCCGCATCAGGTCTGCAAAGGCGTCAATCTTGTCGGGGGTGCCCGTCAACTCGAACACAAAGCTTTCGAGCGTGCTGTCCACGACGTTGGCCCTAAAGATATCGGCCAGGCGCAGCGCCTCGACGCGCTTGTCGCCAGTTCCGGCCACTTTCAACAGGGCGAGTTCCCGTTCGACAGAGCTTCCCTCTACGGTCAGATCATGCACATCATGCACGGGTACGATGCGTCCCAGTTGCGCTTTGATTTGCTCAATCACCTGAGGCGTCCCAGTCGTGACAATGGTGATCCGGCTAAGTTTGCCCTCGTGGTCGACCTCGGCCACGGTCAGGCTTTCGATGTTGTAGCCGCGACCAGAGAACAAACCGATCACCCGTGCCAAAACGCCGGCTTCGTTGTCGACAAGGACCGCAATCGTATGGGTTTCTTGTACATCCGAAAACGTCGGACGCAGGTTGTAGGCAGAGTGCTTGGTTGAGCCTTTTTTGATGTGAAGTGCGGACATCGCGGGAATTCCTTTTACGGGGCGGCGGGCTGCAATGCGCGCAACCGCGCCAGGGTGATCAGGCAAAGCGTCAGCGCCGTCACAGACAGCGGCGCAATCAGCATTCGGGTTGTGTTCAACGCGTCGGGATAGACGCTTTCGATGACCATGGTTGGGCCTGCACCCAGCCATAGCATCGCCAGAAACAACAGGTTGAGAGGGCGTGGGCCAAGAACGCCGGCACGGATCATGAAGAGCGTGGCGATGGCCAGGACGGCCGCCTCGTAAAACCAGAAATAGGGAGAGGATAGGGGAATCGCTGTCAAAAGGCTTGCGGCCTTCAAATCAAATCCTGCTGCCGGGCTTCTCCAGACCACAACAATGATCAAAGCCGCCATCCCGATGGTAAGCCATTGCAGACTTAGCGCCAGGGTTTCTTCGATGCCAACACCGATCCAAAAGACAAACGAGCTGCCCATAAGTCCAATTGTCTGGACCTCGGCAAAGATCATGTCGCCATGCCGTCGCGTCATTTCCATCCAGGCAGGCCAATATTCAATGCCATAGATCAGCGTCGGAACGGCGGACACGACGATCGTTGTAATCGTAGCTGCAATCACTGTGCGCCAGTGTCCAGCGGCTATCAGGGCAAAGGGGATCAGCAATCCAAGCTGCGGTTTTAACGTCAAAACTCCAATCAGCACGCCCGCCAACACGGGACGTCCAGCACGCAGGCTGGCCAGCGCCGCCAAGAGCCCGGCATACCAGACAAGCGTGTTTTGTCCGGTTGTGATCGCAGGCAGCAGTCCGGGCGCAAAAGTCACTGCCAACACAACGGGCAAAACACCAGCGGCAAAGGGTCGGATCGCCAGTGCGAAGACCGCAAAGCTGATCCCGGTCATCACCGCCCAGGCCAGCGGCATGCTCATCAAACCCAGAGGTGTTATCAGCATCAGATAGCCGGGCGGATAAAGCCAGGGCATCCAGGCCGAGGCCCATTTGCCTGTGTCAGTCATCAAGTTGGTCTCTTCGAAAACTTGAAGCGGCACACCGTCCAAAGCCAGCCGCGCGGCATTCCAAAAGACCGGGAAGTCGGCAGGTCGGGCGATGTTGCCATCGCCCGTCAAGGCAAAGATCTGGTCGGCGATCTTGCCCGCGACATAGATAAAGGCAAACAGGGTTGTCAGCACGCCAAGTTGCCAGCCACGGCGACTGTTGAAAACCAACAGTCGCGCGTCACCGTCGCTTTGGTCCTGTCCCGCTACAGGCACCGCGGTCAGACCATCACCGCGCCAGAGGCTCCGATGGCATCCTTGGTCGATGCTTCGCCCAGCAACATCTTGTTATGCGGTTCGCCCGACGGGATCATCGGGAAACAGTTTTCATGCTTTTCTACCAGGCAATCAAAGATGACCGGGCCTTCATGATTGATCATTTCGAGGATCGCGTCATCCAGGTCATCCGGGTTGTCGCAGTAGATGCCCTTGGCACCGAAGGCCTCGGCCAGCTTGACAAAGTCGGGCAGGGCTTCGGACCACGAATGAGAATAGCGTTCGCCGTGCAGCAGCTCTTGCCACTGGCGCACCATCCCCAGACGTTCATTGTTCAGGATGAACTGTTTCACCGGCAAGCGATACTGGACCGCTGTTCCCATTTCCTGCATGTTCATCAGCCAGCTCGCCTCTCCGGCGACATTGATCACCAGTGCATCGGGGTGCCCCATCTGCACGCCGATCGACGCAGGAAAGCCGTAGCCCATCGTTCCAAGCCCGCCGGATGTCATCCAGCGGTTCGGATCCTCAAACCCGAGGTACTGCGCCGCCCACATCTGATGTTGGCCGACCTCGGTGGTCACATAGCGATCCATCCCCTTGGTCAGCGCCTCCAACCGCGCAAGAGCATGCTGCGGCTTGATTGTTTTTGCGTTTGGTTTGAATTTCAGGCAGTCGACTTTCTTCCAGTCTTCTATCCGCGCCCACCAATGCTGCAGCGCTTCGCGATTGACTTTGCGGCCGCGGGCTTTCCAGATCTTGAGGATGTCCTCGAGAACATGCCCGACATCACCGATGATCGGCATGTCAACATGGATCACCTTGTTGATCGAGCTGGGGTCGATATCGATATGTGCCTTGCGTGAATTCGGGCTGAAGGCATCCAGACGCCCGGTAATGCGGTCATCGAAGCGCGCGCCAACATTGATCATCAGATCGCAGCCATGCATTGCCAGATTGGCCTCGTAAAGGCCGTGCATCCCCAACATTCCAAGCCAATTGCGCCCTGACGCAGGATAAGCGCCAAGCCCCATCAAGGTGGAGGTGATAGGGATGCCCGTGGCCTCTACCAACTCTCGCAGCAGTTGGCTGGCGCCGGGGCCTGAATTGATGACCCCGCCGCCTGTGTAAAATACAGGACGCTCTGCTGTTTCCATGGCCTCGACCAGCTGCGTGATCGTGTCCATATCGCCTTTGACCTGCGGCTTGTAATGGCCGGTGTTGGCCTTGGCTGCAGGGGTATATTCGCCGCTCGCAAACTGCACATCCTTGGGGATGTCGACAAGGACTGGACCAGGGCGGCCCGACGTGGCGACATGAAAAGCTTCGTGGATCGTGCCCGAAAGTTTGTCCGTTTCTTTCACCAGCCAGTTGTGCTTGGTGCAGGGCCTGGTGATGCCGACGGTGTCGGCCTCTTGGAAGGCGTCGGAGCCGATCATAAAGGTCGGCACCTGACCCGTCAGAACAACAATCGGGATCGAGTCCATCAGCGCGTCAGTCAGGCCTGTCACGGCATTCGTGGCGCCGGGGCCCGATGTCACCAGCACAACGCCAGGCTTGCCGGTGGCGCGCGCATATCCTTCGGCAGCATGGGTCGCGCCCTGTTCATGCCGGACAAGAATGTGCCGGATATCATGTTGCTGAAAGATCTCATCGTAAATTGGTAGGACCGCGCCCCCGGGATATCCGAATACTGTGTCAACACCCTGATCCTTGAGGGCTTGAACAACCATTTTCGCTCCGGTCATTTGACGTGTCATCGTTACGCTCCGTTTACGACGTCTTTCCAACTGCACATACAAAAAAGCCCCCGTTTGTGACGGGGGCGCATGGGGTCCTTAAGGGTGTCCGTTACCGGCCCATGCGCCTTGTTCCCACGATGACGACTAGTGTGTTCACTGGCCGGGCTCCTTTCTGTGTGCAGGCAGAAACTATGCGGGGAAAAAATGGGCGTCAACCGGCAAAATCAGGTTTTTTGGTCGCAGATTTGAACTTTTGTTGCGCTGAGCGTTCGATCTTTTTCGCATAGTTTCAAAAAATACGGTTTCTTTCGACATTTCCCTCAAACTTCAGCGTGATTGGAGCCTGACTGCAAAGGAAGTGCAGGGCGATGGATCTTTTTGGCTGCAGCGAGAGAGCACCGATAGAGCGCCGGGGGCAGCGCCATCGGCTGCGCTTATCCTTGCACATCCAATCTTGCACCGGACTGGGTTGCCGCATCCAGCCTTGTCCGGGTGTCTTGTGCAACGTGGTCTTGAGAAGGCGCTTGCCAATGGGCGCAGCAGTTCCACTGTCATAGAAGATGCCCAAGGCGCAGGCTGTGCGAGCCGGACACCGCGCGCGCTTTGGTTGCGGGATCGGGCTGTCCATGGGCGTCCATGCCGTGCGCTGTTCATCGCAGTCAGGGCGCGCGTTCACGCCAAAGTCTCTGGCCAGCCAACGGGGCCATGGTGACGCGTTATCACGCCAGTTCAGCCGGCTCTGGCGGGTGATCGGTTGCCCTGTCTGGTATTCAGATCCCGACGCCAGTCCCCTGCAGGACGCCGTGTTCCATGGCGTAACGGGTCAGCCCTGCGGTTGAACTGATGCCCAGTTTGCGCTTGATATTCTTCCGATGCGTCTCGACGGTGCGCACCGATATGTCCAGAGCAAGCGCCACTTCCTTGTTCGATTTGCCTTGGGCCAGCTGCAACAGAATTGTCTGCTCTCTGTTTGTCAGTTGCTCACGCTCAACGTGTTCCGGCGGTTCGAGCGATCCCTTGGCGCCTGTACACAGGTAACGCTGATTGGCCATGATCGTGTCAATGGCAAGCTTGATTTCGTCTGTCGGCACATCCTTTAGAACGTAGCCCATCGCGCCGTGGTTCAGTGCGGTCGAGATATATTCCGGCGAGTCGTGCATCGACAATACAAGAACACGGGTTTGAGGGCGCTTTTCAAGCACCATCTCTGTCGCCGACAAACCATTGACGCCGGGCATGTTCAGATCCATCAAGATCACATCGGGTTGCAGCGCCAGAAGCTGATTCACCACTTGCTGTCCATCGCTCAGGGTCGCGACGACCTGTATGTCGGCATAGCTTTCAAGGATCGCTTCGATGCCCTCGGCCACCATGGGGTGGTCGTCCACGACCACGACTCGGATTTGTTGCGTCATGAGACTTTGGCCTTTCGAGGCAGGCTGGCTTCTTGCGGCGGCAACAGATGCGTCAGCGGCACCTGCGCTTCGATGGTTGTTCCGGTTTTGGTGCCAAGCACCCTGAGTGTGCCCCCCAGCTGATCAATGCGCTCTTGCATGTTGCGCAGGCCCAATCCGCGACCTGGCTGACGCGTGGCGACAGTGTCGATGCCCGTCCCATTGTCACTGATCCGAAGCGTGGCCCCACGACGATGTCCGCGGATATCGATCGACACCTCTGTCGCCCCCGAGTGGCGTTCGATGTTTGTCAAAGCTTCCTGAGCGATGCGGTAGAGCGCGATCTTGCTGTTCTGATCAAGCCGGTTGCGGAAGACGACGGTTTCAAAATGCGTGTCAATTCCGGTGCGGGTTCTGAAGTCGTCCGTCAGAGCTTTGATGGCTGGCCCAAGTCCAAGATCGTCAAGCACGCCTGGGCGCAGGTCGCGGCTAATGCGGCGCACCTCTTGGATCGCTCCCGACAGGTTCTCGATGCCTTTTTCAAGCGTTGCATTGGCTCGGGTGTCCCCCTGCTTGATGCGCCGCCGGGCGACATCAAGCGCGAATTTCACGCCGACCAGGATCTGGCTGATGCCATCGTGCAATTCGCGCGCGACGCGACCGCGTTCTTCCTCTTGGGCATCAAAGACCCGCTGTGTCAGCTCTTTCAGCTTGGCATCCGCCAGGCGTCGTTCGCGGATGTTGAGGATGATGCCCGACAGGAAGACCAGCAGCAAAGCCGCAATGGTGATTGCGGAAATGTAGAAAAATGTGCGCTGGATCCGGTTTTGCACATCGGCGCGGGCAGCGGCTACCGAATTGATGACATCGTCGATGAACACGCCGGTCCCCACGGCCCATTGCCAACTTGGAAAGGATGTCACATAGGTGATCATCTTGGCCTCTTGCCCGGTTGATGCCTTTGGCCAAAGGTGGGTGTGGTACCCGGCCCCCTGGCGCGCGACGCGGATGATTTCGGCCACCACGGGGGTGCCTTCGCTGTCGGTCAGGTCACTCCAGTTCTTGTTGATCATCTCGGTGTGGCGCGGGTTCACAAGATTGGTGCCATCGTAGTGATACACGAAGAAAAAGCCTTCGTCGCCGTAGATCATTGCCGACAGGATTTGCTTCACCTGCTGCTTGGACAATTCGTCATCGGGCGCAGCAGAGCCATAGATAAAGTAAAATCCGTTGATTGCCTGCGTCATGTAGTTGCGCAGTTCAGCTTTCTTTGCTTCCAGCAGCTGCGCTTCGAGGCTGCGTATCTCGTGTTCGGCAAGCGCACGGGACTGGTGGGCGACCACGAATGCGATCGCCGACGCCGCAAGGATCAGCGGGACCGTGGCAAGGACAAACAGCTTTTGCCCATAGCTGAGCCGGAATGACGGAAACAGACCACCCATAACCGTGTTTGTAGGCAAGAATCGCAGGGGACCAAAGCCCCAAATTGCCTGAGATGCCCGAGGTTGTGGGGCATTTTTGATCGGACGTCCCCAGCAATGGCCGAAAAAGGGCCGAAATTCACAGCCGTCTCCGTAGCAGTGGGTATTTCCTGGAACGGCCTTGCACGGTTACGGTACGCGCACTGTTAAAGATGCGCGTTTCAGCCGGAGGGGCGGGGCGCGTTCAAATCGGGAGGATTGAAAGAATGGATCGTCGTTCTTTTCTAAAGACATCTGCACTTGGCGGTTCGGCTGCCGCAGCCAGCACGCTGGCGGCTCCGGCTTATGCCCAGGGCAAACGCACGCTGACCATGGTCACATCGTGGCCACGTGGTTTTGCTGTTCTGGATGACGCGGCAAGCTACATGGAGCAAATGGTCGGCGAGATGTCGGGCGGATCGCTCACCATCGAAAAAAAGGCCCCGGGCGAACTGGTTGGCGCGCTGGAAGTTTTTGACGCTGTGTCGTCAGGCCAGGCCGACATGTATCACTCGGCGGACTACTACTACATCGGTCAGCACCCGGGTTATGCCTACTTCACCGCTGTGCCCTTCGGCGGTACTGCGCAAGAGCTGACCAACTGGTATTACCACGGCGGCGGCGAACAACTGCACGACGAACTGGGCCAGATCTTTAACCTGAAGGGTCTATTGGCTGGTAACTCGGGCTCGCAGTCGGGTGGCTGGTTCCGCAAGGAAATCGCCAGCGCAAACGACTTCAACGGTCTCAAGTTCCGTATGCCTGGTCTGGGCGGCAAGGTTCTGGGCAAGCTGGGCGCAAGCGTTCAGAACATTCCGGGCGGCGAACTGTATCAGGCGCTGTCGTCTGGCGCTCTGGACGGTCTTGAGTGGGTTGGCCCGATGGCCGACGAGCGCGCCGGCTTCCAGGAAGTGGCCAAGATCTACTACGCGGCGGGCTTCCACGAGCCGGGTTCGGGTCTTGCCGCATCGGTCAACTTGGACGTCTGGAACGATCTGAGCGATCAGCACAAGGCGATCCTGCGCAACGCGTCGATGGCGACCACGCACTTGCAGCTGTCCGAAACTCTGGCAAACAACGGTGCTGCATTGGCCCGTCTGCAGGCACAGGGCGTCAAGGTTCTGCAGTTCTCGGACGATGTCTGGGATGCATTCGGAACAGCCTCGGCAGAAGTTATGGACGAGAACATGAGCGATCCGATCTTTGCGTCGATCCGCGAAAGCTTCGAAGCGTCGCTGGCGTCGTCGGCATCGTGGATCAACAAATCGGACGGCTACTACGTTCAGCAGCGCGTCCGTGTGCTGGGCGGCTAAGCCAGAACGTGGAAATAGCGAAGGGCTCCCGCCGTGCGGGGGCCCTTTTCGCAATTATAACCGATCTCGAAAGGGCGCTTCACCGAAAGAGGCGCAAAAGGGGGATACATGGAAACCGAGGGCGCTGTGACCTTTGGCGACGCGCTAGGCGCGTTGGGCGGAGGGATTGTTTGGCTTATCCAAATGATCGGTCAGTCGTTTTTGAACTTCGGCTATGCCGTCGCGCAACCACAGCTGTGGCTGGATTGGTCTGACAAGCAGGCCATCATGCGGTTCGTCTACTACGGCGGATCGGTCGAGTTCTTCTTTGTGGTCTTCACCACCTTTCTTGTCTTTACGGCCATTGGAATTTGGCGCAGCAGTTTCATGTGGGGCTGCGTGCGCGTTCTGGAAGGCATTGCCAACTCCGTTGGACGCTTCTTTGCCTGGGCTGGCTTGTTGATGGTGCTTCAACAGGTCATCATCGTCTTCATGCAGCGGATTTTCACCCGTCCCGACATCTCGATCGGGTTCGGCATCCCCCTGCAGTTCGACATCTCGTGGTACGCCGAAGAACTAAAGCTGTACAACGCGCTGGTTGTTGCATTGTGCGTGACCTACACTTTTGTGCAGGGCGGCCACGTTCGCGTAGACCTGTTCTATTCGGCCGCCAAGTTCCGGACCAAAAAGATCATCGATATGTTCGGATCGCTGTTTTTCATGATGCCAATGGCGGTCTTGACCTGGATGTACGGCTGGTACTTTCTATGGCGCCACCTGATCGTTCCCAAGCCGTCGGCGTCTGACACTTTGGACCGGCTTTTGCTGAAAGCGCGTGCGATGCGCTGGAACGTTGAGACGATTGGCTTTAGCCCGAACGGGTTTACCGGATACTTTATCTTCAAGATCCTGCTGGTCGCCTTTTGTGCGCTCATCTTCCTGCAGGCGGTCGCTTTCTTTTATCGTTCGTTCCTGGAGTGGCGCGAAGGACCAGAAAGCGAAGGAAAATACCTTGACCGCGATACGCTGGGCGAGGGCGAAGAAGCCTATGAAGGCACCCACTAATCTAAGGGCTGGAACACATGCTTTTCGGACTTGATGGCGTCGAGATCGGCCTGATCATCGTCTTTCTGACGCTCTTTGGAGGAATTCTGTCTGGCTTCCCGGTGGCTTTTGCCATCGGCGGCGCGGGGGTGATTTCCTTTGGTATCATCGCGGCGCTCGACAGTGCCGGACTTCTCATTCACCAGGCGATCGACACCGGGTCGCAGGAATACGCCGCGGTCGTGGCCAGCGGGGTCAAACAAGAGATCATCTCTGTTTTCCGCTACCCCGATTTGCCCCGGATCGAGGAACCGGTGTTTCCGCGCGGATGGGAATACGCTTTGGATCGCAATGTTTCTTTCATTGTGAACCGGATCAACGAACGCGTTCTGGCCGGGCAGTCGATTGAAACACTTTTGGCGGTTTTGATGTTTGTCCTGATGGGCATCACCCTGGAGCGCTCGAAGATTGCCAACGACTTGTTGACCACAATGGCGCGGGTGTTCGGGCCTTTGCCGGGTGGGCTTGCTGTGTCGGTCGTCGTGGTGGGGGCATTTCTTGCTGCATCGACGGGCATCGTGGGCGCAACCGTTGTGACAATGGGACTGCTGTCCCTGCCAACCATGCTGCGCAACGGCTACAGCCCCGAGCTTTCAACTGGCGTGATTGCCGCGTCGGGTACGCTGGGGCAGATTATTCCACCGTCGATTGTGATTGTTCTGCTCGGGACGCTGGCGGGGGACCTGTATTCAGGCGCGCAAGAAGCCCGCGCAATCGAAGCAGGATGTACCGACGCGCTGACCTATCTTGGTAAGCCGGCCGTGGTTTCAGTCGGGACGTTGTTCCAGGCGGCCTTGCTGCCGGGCATCATGCTGGCAGGCCTTTATGCGGCCTATGCTTTTGGCTTTGCGCTTTACAATCCCTCCAAAGCCCCTGCGGTCACGATGGACGAGGGCGGAGGCGAGCCCATCACTCGTAACGAAGGGCTGACCTGGTTCCTCGGTGTTCCTGTGGCCCTGATCGGGGGCGCAATCTTGCTGGGTCAGGTGGGTCTTATAGGCAGCCAGTCGACTTTGGTTGACAGCTTCTCGGACATTGGTGAGGCGGCAAGCCTGCGCACCAATGTCTCTGAGGAATGCCAGGCGTCGATGATCACGTTGCATGGGCAAGAGGCCTGGGACAAAGCCGCTGCGCAGCAGGCTGAGATCGACGCCTCAGGCGGCGTGGTCGAAAGTCGCCGCCTGTCTGACGAAGAAATTGCCACACTCACTGCCGAAAAGGCAGCGGCTGCAGCGCCAATTGGCACTGGACCGGCAATCTTTGCTGTCATCCTTGCCTTGATCCTGACCACTGCACGCGGTGTGTCGCCGTCCTCTAGCCCGCGGCCCATCGCAATTGGTCTTGCGGGTGTGGGGCTGTTCCTGCTGGTGGATGCGCTGTTGTTGTCCCCGACGACTTCGATGGGTGCAAGTTGGGTGATCTGGGCGATCCCAGTGGTCATCGCGTTGTATGGCTGCAAAGAGGCGATCATTCGTCTGGCGCGAAACGAGTTGATCCGAGTGGTCTTTCCACCGCTTGTACTGATCGTGGCTGTGCTTGGCTCTATCCTGGGCGGGATCACCAACCCGACGCCAGCTGCGGCACTGGGTGCTGCGGGGGCGATCATGCTGGCGGCTTATCGCAAGCTTTCAGATGAAGGCAAATCCGGCCAAGTGGTCATCTTTTCGACATTTGCTGTGGTGATCATGATCCTTGTGGGGATCAACTTTGATCTTCGGATCAACCAGGATGGCGTGACCTTTGAAACATGGGTGGCGTTCTTCTTTGCATATGGCGCATATCTTTACGCGGCTTTTGGCCTTGCCTACAGCTGCTGGGTTCTGTTCCGCTCGAAGGTATTGACCCCGGTCGTCCGCGAGACGGCAAAAGTGACCTCGATGGTCTTTACCATCCTGATCGGCTCGCAACTGTTGAATCTGGTCGTGATCTCTTTTGGCGGAGAACATTACATCCAGCAGTTCCTGCGCAGTTTCGACAACGAGATGCGCGTGTTCCTGATCGTGATGTTGGTGCTCTTTGTGCTCGGGTTTGTGCTCGATTTTCTAGAGATCATCTACATCGTGATCCCCATTGTTGGTCCAGTTATCTATGGTGGATCGTTTGATCCCAAATGGGTGACTATCATGATCGCGGTGAACCTTCAGACGTCGTTCCTTACGCCGCCCTTTGGCTTTGCGTTGTTCTACCTTCGCGGCGTTGCGCCAAAGGAGGTCACGACAGGGCATATCTATCGCGGTGTGGCACCCTTCGTGCTGATCCAGGTGGTCGGTCTGTCGATCCTGTGGTTCTTCCCGTCGATTGTCACAATCGTGCCGGCGCTGATAGGAAACTAGCGTTTGTCCTTGAATGATGCCTCACGGGCCGCCCGTTTCGGGCGGCCCGATGTGTTTTGACCCAAGGGTGTCTTGTATTTGACGCATATGCAGCTACCCATTGGGAAACGCCAATCGCCTGTGCTGCGATTGCCAAACGGGGGACCGGAGTGACCGACTTTCTTCTTCTTGCCTTCATTTTCCTGATTGCGGGAGTGATTGCTGTGCCGATCGCCTCTCGGCTGGGACTTGGATCCGTGCTGGGATATTTGATTGCTGGGATCGTCATCAGCCCGGCTCTGGCCGTCTTGAACGTGGATGTTATTTCGATCCAACACTTTGCCGAGTTCGGTGTCGTCATGATGCTGTTCCTTGTAGGGCTTGAGCTTGAGCCAAGGACCCTTTGGCAGATGCGGGCGCGACTTTTGGGGCTGGGAGGCGGACAAATCGGTTTGACCACCCTGTTGGTGACGGCCGTGGCCATGGCACTGGGGCAACCCTGGACCATCGCCCTGGCCATTGGTCTGGTGCTGGCCTTGTCCTCAACGGCAATCGTTTTGCAGACTCTCAATGAAAGGGGATTGATGAAATCCGACGGAGGGCAATCAAGCTTTGCGGTGTTGCTGACCCAGGACATTGCCGTGATTCCAATGCTTGCCTTCATTCCACTTCTGGCCATGCCAGAGCTTATGGGGCTTGGCCTCGGTGCCGAGGGTGCCGCACATGGTGCCGAGGCAGCGCATGGCGATGGACACGGAGGAGGCCATGGTGACGGCCACAAAGCGGATGCAGGGCATGGGCCCGGGCTTAGTCTTGTCGATGGGTTGAACGGCTGGCAAACAGCGCTTGTCACTTTGGGGGCAATCGGTTTTGTCGTGCTGGCTGGCAGCTTCCTGACGACGCCGGTGTTCCGCTTTATTGCGTCTGCGCGTCTGCGCGAACTCTTTACCGCTGCCGCCCTGATGATGGTCATTGGCATTGCATTGTTGATGTCATTGGTTGGACTTTCGCCCGCCTTGGGGACCTTTCTTGCCGGGGTCGTCCTGGCGAATTCAAGCTACCGACACGAATTGGAAAGCGACATAGACCCGTTCCGAGGTCTGTTGTTGGGGCTTTTCTTCATGACTGTCGGGGCCGGCATCAACTTTGGCCTTCTTTACGCAAACCTTGTCAGTATTCTGTCTTTGACCATCGGCTTGATCGTGCTGAAGGTTGGTGTGCTGCTGCTGCTTGCATGGCTCTTCAAACTGCGGGGTGGGGATAAGTGGCTCTTCAGTTTGGGATTGGCACAGGCCGGTGAATTCGGCTTTGTGTTATTGTCTTTCACCGTTGCCAACCAGGTCATTCCGCAGGCGATTGCCGACCAGCTTCTTCTGGTTGTGGCGCTGTCAATGCTTTTGACGCCGGGTCTGTTCATTGCCTATGATCGGTTGATCGCACCGCGGTATTCCGGCGAAGCGCAAGAGGAACGGGAAGTGGACGTTCCCGGGGATCGCAAGATTATCGTGGCGGGTGCGGGTCGGATCGGCGGGCTTGTGAACCGCATTCTTGAGGCCGCCGGCTACGAGACAACGGCGATTGATTACAATTCCCACCGGCTTGAAATCATGGAGCGCTTTGGTCGACGTCACTATTATGGTGACGCGACGCGACCGGACTTGTTGGCCGCGGCGGGCATCGCTGAGGCGGATCTCTTGATTGTGACCATTGATGGGCGCGAGCAAATCAACTCTGTTGTTCATTACGTTGTGCAAAATTACCCCGACGTCCATGTCATGGCACGGGCTGTGGATCGCGATCATGTCTATGAACTGTGGTCGCTGGGCTGCCGCGATATCATCCGTGAGACATATGACAGTTCCTTGCGGATGGGGCGGTCCGCATTTGAGGCTTTGGGAATCGATCGGTCGGTGGCTGAAGACATGGTGGACCATTTCCGCGAACGGGACGCAGAGGCGATGATTGCCGTTGCAGACGTCTACGAATTGGGGATTGTCCCGCATGAAAACGAGGCCTACATCAACCGCGTCAAGGAGATCATGGAAACATGGGAGCCGCAGACCCGTGAAAACATGGCACGCATCCGTTCGGGGGCCACTGACACTTGAAGTGTCCACGCTCTGTGCCCGGCCGTTACGGGCGTGTAGCATGGCCTGTGCAGGTGGGCCTTGGGTGCTGCGATGATGCCCCGGCGGGTTTGGCGATGGACGTTTGTTATCTGGCTGGATACCCAATTCGGGTCAACAGAAATCAAGACATGTCGCACAGACCCAGCGGCGCGTGTGCCAATGACGGGCTGATCGCTTCGATCACGAAATTGGTGTATTCGCCCGGTCATCGTCTGGTCGACGCGCTGCGAAAGCCAGACGCTGGCAGGATTGTAAAACATGTCCT